>JAHJTO010000013.1 GCA_018829845.1 Nanobdellota archaeon | reverse complement strand
CCAGCGACGCTTGTTGCGAATCCGATAGTTGATCCGAGAAGGATTGCTCCTGTTAAGACCGGTACTATTTTTTTGAAGTTTAACTTCATGTTACTAACCTCCTTTTATTGTTATAATTCATGTTTAGTCATTACACATTATCTCAAAATTAAATGAATAATATTAAAACAATGCGTAATAAATTAACTACTAAATTTTACTTTATAAACCTTACGTTTTTGGCCATAAAAAAACGAACTTTTGTGTTCGTTTTCCCAAAGATTATAATATTTTTTCACCCTTATTTCAAAATAATTAACTAACTTTTATTTTATCGTCGACGAAATTTGTTTTATATAGTCTTTAAAATATATCTTAAATATATCTAATAATTGATAACCCCTATCTAGAAAAGACCTTATCAACTTACCTAAGAATCTAAAACCCCTAATAAAACAACAATATTTATATACTTCCAAATACTACTACATATAGTATTCATGGCAAATCCAAACAACCAAACACCCCCAAAACAGACTAAAATCCCAGTTAGAACAGCAGTAAAAAATGTGTCTTTAGAGCTTAAAAGAAATGCTTTCTCAACCCTTTTTCACATGTTCTCAAGAGCAGATCTTTATGGTGAAGTGGCAGAAGTAAGGGCCCTATTAAGTAATGAAAGAGCAAGGATAATTCATACAATCAAGGACAGCCACCCTGAATCAGTATATGCTCTTACCAAGCTTCTAGGCAGGGATTTTAAGTCCGTAAGGAAAGACATAACTCTCCTACAGCATTTTGGCATAGTAAGGCTCATAAGAACCACTAAAAAAGGCCAGAAAAGAATGAGCCTTAAGCCAATACTCCAATTAGATAATCTACAGATAAACATCAAATTCTAATGTAGAAACTTCTTGTTTTTGTGATGCCAAAATTATATTATAATTTTTAAGCATATAAATTAAAACGAACTACTTATTTGGCCAATTTAAGGGAAGGTTTGGGGTTTATTGTCACAAACTCTGAGGAAAGTTGATTGGCGGATGTGAAGAAATCACTATAACGACCTTAGTTTGACATTTGTCAAACTAAATCAAGAATATTATCCAGAATAGGTCTCTATGCTTTATCAAATAACTTCTCAATGTCTTTCAAATCAAGATAAACTGCTCCAATATCCTGCATTTTTTTTAATGCTTTTTCTGTAAAACCGCTCTTAGAAACAAATAAAAATTTATATGATCCCCTATAATTAAGATACTTTGATTTTCTTTCAAGCTCTTCAACCACATCAATATCTAGCTGCCTATTTGTCCATTTGACCTCTCCCATAATAAAGGTCTTTTCTTTGAGATTGTATGCAAGAATGTCGATTTCATTGCTGTTTCTATCCCACCACGAACCAATATTCTCAAAGTTTAATTTTAATCCCTTTATCTCTTTGTTGTTGTAAAGAACAAGTAACTCTTTTACAATATCTTCAAAAATTCTTCCCGCATAGCCGTTTAAATCCTGTTTTATCATATCTAAGACAAATTTAGTATTCCCCAAGTTTAGGGGATTTTGATTAGGAAAGACAAATTTATACCAAAATTTAAAGAAATTATCCTTGACGCAATATCTGCCAAGCTTTTCCTTTCCTAAAACGGGGTCTTTCCTTCCAAGCAAGTCTAAAAGTTCATCTAATCTGCTTATATATGCGGGCATGGTTGAAGCAGATATTTTTGTAAAGTCCTCAATTTCATTCAAAGTCTCTTTTCCTGAAGATGTTGCTTGTAAAATTGAATTATACTTGGCATGAACCCTTACATTTTCATATTCTAAAATATTTTTTGGCTCTTCTAAAAGAACAGCGCCCTTTTTTAGAATAAGCTCGAAAATTCTATTATAAATATCTCCATGCGCTTTTTTGAATTTATCCAGGTAATCAGGAGTCCCCCCAAAAACAGAATATGTTAATATTTTTTCTTCTTCATTCAATTCTTTAAACATTAACCTAAAATCAGAATATTTGAATGGTGAAATTTTTATCTTTTGGGCTCTTCCATATAATGCTCCTGCTTTGCTATTCATGATCTTTTGAATCATGCCTATTGATGAGCCAAGCAACAAAACAAGAAGTTTTTTATTTTTTAATTTTGAATCCCAGGCATTCTGCAAATTAGTTATATGTTCTGGCGCGATGTCTAAAAACCTTTGAAACTCATCTATAACTAATACAAAAGGTTCCTTTTCGGATATGTCCCCAATATAATCCAGAAATTCATAAAAGTCATTAAAGGTTCTATTCTCTTTAAGCTGTTCATTTACTGCTTTTGAAAGAGAATCTAAAATTCCTTGTTTTTGAGTAACTTCTACATAAAAATAAAAATGATTTTTAACCGTTTTGAGAAATTGTTTCACCAATTCAGTTTTTCCAACTCTTCTTCTGCCATAAAGAACAAGCATATTTCCCGAAGATATATCCGCATATCTCTCTTGCAACAGCCCCAACTCTTCCTTTCTATCATAAAAGTCTTTTTCTGTCATTTTTGTTTAGCAATATTATCATCTTAATATTGTTATATTATCATGTTAATCTTATTTATAAATATTTCCTTTTTAGCCTTACACTTCATTTTATAGAACCATCTTGCCTAATTTGTTCAATCTTTAGGGTCAAGCCCTCAAACCCTGTTTGATATTTGGGTTTCTAAAAGTTTAATATCTCTGCTCTTTAATGGTTTGTGGATGATGGATCATCTGACAAAAAAAGAGGCGGAGAAAAGTGTTAAAGAAAAACCAAAATGGCCTATGCAAAGGCTAAAAAGCATGTATTTTGCCATGCATTGCTGGAAATACGCGGGAATTGAGGACAATTCCCGGACACAGAAAATTCAGAAAATTTTCTTGTGCAAGAAATTCGAGCGTCCTATGGAAGAATATAGCTAAAATGATTCGATTGAGGAGCTTGTTTTTAATAAAAGATCATAAGCTTCTTGCAAATTCATAATTTTTAAATTTCCATTGGCATTCAATATGACTAAGGAAAATTCTTCTTTTTCAGGAAGACCATCCAGCATTTCAATCCTCCCCTTTGCTAAAGGGAGTATCCTGATCTCCATATAGTTTTTCATGAATTCTTGGCTAATCTTTTTATCAAAACTCAATTCTCTTAACTTTTGAATCTCATAAAAAATCTGGAGCATTCCTAAATTCTCTATATATGGTATAAAATTCTTCTCAAGCAAATATTCTCCTCTCAAAGAAAGTATCTTTTGAATAGACTTTTCAGTCTCAGAAATCATTTGGTTTGCAAGCGCCCCTATACTTTTAGCAGTATTAATCGTCTCAGTATTCTTTGAGCGAATATTCATTTTCATTTTTCTGGCTTCTGGGGGGCAACTTGCATCTAAACTTGCTTCTAAGAATGGAGAATATATCTTATCCAAACAAAACCCAATAGTTTTCTTGTTCTTTCCTTGATTTTTTGGAGAATTCCTTAAGGAAAGTAGGTTGTAGAACAAGTCAACAGAATTATAATCGGAGAGATGCCCCCTTAAATGATTAATTAAATGGGCAGAAGACAATCTCAGGTTTCCATCATCACTTTCCAACAATTCCAGGCAAATATCCAAAATTTCCAAGATCTCTTCATCCTTAACGAGAGTTTCTATATTTTTAATGCCAAACATCTCAGCCATAAGATTGAAAGGATATATTAGATATATTGCACCCAAAACTCTCAATGAAACTATTTTTTCCCCATTATCTTCCGTGGTTTCCAGCAGTTGTTTGGCTTCCTTAAATACTTCAAATGTTATTAATTCTGCTTTAGCCCGGCCACCCTTCAATTGAAAATTTCTAAATTCTTCTAAAAGCCTTGTTCTTTCCTTGGAATCATGAGCGGCTAAAAGTTTTTGGATTATCTCTCTCATAAATAAGCATATTTTGGGGTTTTATATTAATTATGGTTCCCAGCTTCCCCACATCAATAGTAGAATTTCAACTTAGCAAAACTTCTCATTCCTACAACCATTGCATATGCAACGCTTTTTGCGGTTGCATTGCCCTTTGCATTAGAATACTCCATTCCCTCGCTTATTGTAAGATTATATCCTTTGATGTTCCTTCCTAAGGAATATCCCATTTTCTTAAAAACCATATCTGTTAGATTGTTAAGATTATTGCTAAGCACATCACAACCGTCTCCCCTTTCACAATTCTCTATCCTTTCCCCTATTGTCTTTCCATCAATAGTTGTTCCAATCATTGAGATTAACAGGTTTTCCACCTGGGAATCTTGAGTTTCAATTGGTTTGTCATTGAACATAAATAAGAAAATAACCCCTAGAATAATCACTATGAGGACTATCAAAAGGAATCCAACAATCTCTTCCTGGCCTTTTTTTCCTTTCATGCTAAGAAACCCCCAGTTTCCGGCATGCATTGAAGCCCTGCTTCAAGCACACCATGAATTTCATTCATTAGTGTGACAGAAATCTCCTGATTTCTTATCATATACTTACCTCCAATATTGCCAAACCGCAATCATAGCTGAATATTCCGCCAATATTCTTCTGTTCGCATAAATTAACAAAGGTGCTATAACTTGTATTCCCTTGTCCTGAAGAATACAAAACTATTCTTTCATCAGAAGGGTATATTTGGATTATCTTTGCCTCTGTAATTCCTTGAAACATCCCCTTAATATTATAATCTTTAAGCATCAGAGCCTTATCCTTATCAATGCAGGGCTTCTCAGCGCATTTGATCTCTGGCAAAGCAGCAATCTTATCCCTCAAGCTCAATGCAGTCTTCACTTTGATATCCCCTGCGCTGCTTTGGATGTTTTCAGACTGTATTTTTGCATAAAATATAAATGAGATAAACCCAAGCAAAACAATAGCAAGAAGAACAAAAGCCATCTCCTGTATCTTTAATTGTCCGCGATCCATTAGAATATTGGGCAGTTACTTGGATTATCGCCCTTTACCTCCTTTGATAAATCCCCTACATTCAATAGCATGTTATTTTCAGTAGCGCTCTTCAAAGCAATAAGGCTTGATCTTACAGAACCTGTTTCACAACCATCAAATCCAAGTTGCTCAGCCCTTCTTATGTTCATTTCTGTTTGTATGGCTAATCTCTTCATCATTCTTTGTACATTGCATTTGTAAAGTGCATTATCTGAGAAGATTGCAGCATACATCATTGCATCTCCTGAAAAGCTCAAGGTCTCCCTGTTCTTTCTCACAGTTCCCCGGTTATAATCTACATAAATATCACAATTTTGAAAACCGAAACATATTCTTTTGCTTTAAGAACTGCAGTTCAAGGATATTTTATCATTTCCCATATCCCTAATTTCTCTCTTTATGCTATCAGGAGCATCAACGAAACAATATTCACCGGAAACAATGTAGATCATGTCATCAACCCTCCATGGAAGGTAAAGGGATTTTGAAAAAATCCAGTAATTTCTTCCATCAAGATTTTCAGAGAAGATATACTTGTTGCTTATTTTATAATTAAACCATTCAGATCTTTTATCATCGGTCTTTAAGGCAATATTTTCATAATCTCCTTTCAAATCACATGTAAAATTTACTAACAAATCAACAGGCATTACAACCTCTTTGCTCAAACTCATAGTGGTGATAGCTCCAATGCTTGCAAAAGGGTTCAGTAAAATATCAAATTCTCTTGCTATTTCCGCATTTGTCTGAAGGCTTGATGTCCCCACATATTTTGTTGCAAAATATATTGCAAGAAAGATAATAAGCGCCCCGATTATCAGGGAAAAAATCCAAGCGTATTGTGTCTGTGCTTTTTTTAACATCATGCTTGGAAATCCTAAAGATTTCTGGCATGACAAAAATCTTCGATTTTTTATCATTTTTTAAACAATACCTCTATAAATTTACCAGAATCGCAGATTAAAACATTTTCTTTTATGATTTGCCTATGCAATGCATCATTTATCCTTTTTTTGAAGTTACCTAATGTTTCAATTTTTATACTGATTTCCATATCTAAACTCACCATCATTTCTCTTATTCTTTCATTATTTTTTATATTTCCGACCACAAGAATATCCAAATCACTTTCCTTTTCAGCAGCCAATCTTGCATAGCTTCCATAAATAAGAAAAAAATCCATTTCTCTGATTTCACTGCAAACATGTTCTAACGATTGTCTTAATTGAGGATATTTTTTAAATAGCATTTCTTTCCTTTCATCCTTTACCAGCATAAAAAGGTTTTTTGCAAGATTTGAATTGAAGTTAAGATAAAATCTTCTTAAATACACTCTTTTCTTCTCTAATCTTTCTTCTTTGATGATGTTCTTGCTTGAAAGAAGATTTGCATAATTTGAAACATAGTTTGGGGAGAGCCTTGTTTTTTCTATAATCCCGGTTAGATTAATGCCTGGATTCTTGAAGATTTCTTCAATTATTTTTATTTGTGAGTTATTGAGCAGTTTCATGGGTTATTCATTTAGGTAACACGTATCACCTTATTAAGGTAACACACTCATTAAGGTTTATAATTCTTTTATTTATCATATTTCCAATCCCTTTTTTATTAGTTTATCAAGATCTTCTCTTGGAGAAAATATCCAAAGGACCCCTTTGGGGGCCATCATGATCTTCCCACTTATCTGTAAATAATCTAGTATCTGAAGCAATGTGGAATGCATAACTTTTTTTGGCAGTCTTCTTTTAATTTCTGCAACTTTTATTAGTTCCTTAGCATCTTTGATGGTTTCTTCTACCATGAGCACAGTATTCAAGGTAGGAGAATGTTTTAAAAGTTGAATTTGTTTCATTTTAGCTATATACTTATACTTAATAGAGATAATATTATATTTAAATCTTTCCTTTCAAAACATCATTTCAATCTGACATAGGCTTCTCCAAGATTTCTTTCAAGAGTTACCTTTACCCCGTCATCATTTGATATGCAATATGGCTGAGGTTTAGAAGGGAATTGCAAACAGTCAGTTCCGTCACAATCTATTCTGTAGTGTATTAGAGCCCCCACATTGCTTGCTCCTGAAGGAGGGCAGAAGAATACATTGCTTCCATCTCTTCTAGCAGCTTCCCTATATGTTTCAAATTCAGGACAATAGCTTTTATTATAATTCAAATAATTGAAATTGGAAAAACAAACTTTCTTCACCCCATTTGGAAGGGCAAAAGTATAAATTTCACTTTTCTCAGTTGCCTGCAATGCAATATTTACCTTTGATTTCAAATCAGAAAGAAATTGGCCAACCTGCACTTGTTCAGATCTCTCAAGAAAATATTTTATGCCGTAGAATGCTGCAAATATAAATACTGCAATCAAAATTATCGAGAATATGAGCTGAAAAGGCAGCCCCATTATCTGTCCTTTTGAATTAAGGCGAAGAAAACTTTTATTCTTCAATCGCATTGATTCAAAAATCTTATCTTTTCTCACCATGATTCTATATGCATAATAAAATTAAATTCTATTTAAATGTTTCAATAGGAAGAGAATTATAAAAGTGCTTCCTCACTCTTTGTGGTTCTAAGCGTATCTGCCTTCTCATTTCCAAATCTATCTTTACATTTTATGTAATAAGTTGTATCTGCTCTCCAATCCATCCTGTGTGTTTTTGAATTTGGATAATTTTCAGTCATGTCCGATCCTTGTCCATAGGTGAATTGTTTTATTGAATACTGACAGGATGTAAGTTCATTTGTTGCTATGAATAATGTATCTGCATCTTTGTATGCCCTGACTATCTGGGGAGCCCGATTGTCTCTTAAAAGATTGAATGTCCTTTCAGCTGAGGAAATATCCAATTTGTCAGAATCAAAGCAAGTTACATATAATTTATGCTGTCCATATGACAAAATCCTTTCTATCGTTGTTGAATGTTGTGAAAATCCGGTGTTTTCAAATGAAGTCATATTTGTATAAACTGGCTTGACATCTATGCCGTATCCGCATGCAGAGCTTCTATCAGTTGAAACTTCTATTTCTGGCTGTGGTTCCATTGTAGTATCTCTAGGCTCATTTATTGTGACTTTGAATGGCTGGCTTACTTTGAATCTTATCACTCCTGGAATTTCACCTATATTTCCTGTTTTATCTTTGCATAAAACAACAAATGCATATATCTCATTATTATTTAGGGACTCGCTTCCAATGAAATTTACATAATGTTCCAAGGCAAATTGATCTCTTCCAGGACCCATTATAGTAAGATTAACACTGTCGTAATCCAATCCTGTCAAAGATAATTCAGATTCAAGAGTTTGTTCTGATGCTCCTGCTCCCACGAGAGTTGAGGCAACTCTTTCAATGTCATTCAGGCTTCCAACGAAAGAATCCATGCTTTCTGCAACAGGCCATCTTTTGTACTTACATTCTGCAGGCTCATCAGTCTTAACTAACAAAGAAATTTCTCTCCTATTATTCAATCCGCCTTCTATAGGGAAGTCTGGGAGAGGATATTTCTCTATTATTACTGGGCCTTCAATGTCCGGCTTGTCTGCTTTCTCAAGTTTCATTTCAACTATCTGTGAGAATATCTGTTTTCTGCAGGTATCTTGACATAGTACGTAATAGTAATTTGTTTTCTTAAGCGGATCCGAAACATCCACTGAAGCAGTAAATGTTTTATATGACCTATCAACATTCATGGCAGTCATTCCACTCCATCCAGCACTCTTATTCAAAGTATATCTGCATTCTGCCGCAATATTTGTATTTAATTCAACATTAAATGACAAATCCGCATAAAGTATACCTGTCTTTGAGTATTGATTTGATGGAGTTATTGAAACATTGTTTATTTGTGTTATCTTCAAAGGAGTTCCAGAGGTTTTATCGCATGCCTTTAATTTTTCAGGATTTGGCCAGCATTTTTGAGCATATGGATCATGGACACATGAAGAATCTGCACTAAGAGCAGAACATCTTTGTGCAGTGCAGGGAAAGGCATCATCCTGGCATTTCTCACAATTTCCAAATCCTGTCGGAACAGACATTTCCTGAGCAGTGACTGGAAAACAAACATTATTCGACAACACTCTTCCATTCACATAAGTTTGGATAGAACAAGTGAGTATTGGAAGAAGGGCCTTGTTAAATTTTTCATTGCAAATATCTCCTATTTTCCAAAGTGCAGTTGCTGAAGTTGAAGGCCAAAGTGCTGCACATACTCCCTTGCTTATCCAGAATTGGGCAGACAACATATTCCATCTTTCGGCAAATTTTTGTCCAAGAATCGTATTGAGCAAAAACCCCTTCAACATTCCAAGACCCATGGTTGCAAAGTGTCGTTTAAGATACCTATTCCAACTTCCTTGAGCCTTCCACCAGTTACTTAATGCATCAGAATAATCTGTAGAGTGGGCCTTGGTCTTCTGTCTGACCGGGAAATAATATAAGCTACCATAATACTGTGAACTTTGAACATTTATTTGAGGTATATCTTTAGGTATATCTTTTATTGCAAAACCTGTATAAGATGAATATACTGCGGCACCTTGGATTGG
>JAHJTO010000012.1 GCA_018829845.1 Nanobdellota archaeon | reverse complement strand
ATCGGATCAGAAGACCTGGCCCATTCCAGATCAATTATCCCTTGGATTTTATTTTTATTTACAATGGCTTGCCAAGGAGCAAAATCATCAGGACATAATCTTTTCTCATTACTGTCCTCAAAATCCTTAAATGCATCTTTTAGGAGTATTTCTTCTCTTTTTGTTATTTTTTTATGATCTAATAAATTTTTTATTCCAGAATCAAAAGATTGTTTATGGGACGCATAAAAAGATTTTTTTTCTATGTCTCCTGCAAAAATAAGCCCTTGCTCTTTAAATTTTATATTATGAATCTTTGCAAATATTTTTCCAAGCTCAAAAAATAAGTTTTTAACATCCACCTCTTTTTTTAGAAAAAGCTCATTCAGATTATGATCCCCGAGATTTTCCATTATATACCAATCATAAGGGATTAACTTCTTAGAAACATCAAAATGTTCTATGTTTGGAACAGGAATCTTATGTTTCTTCAGTATTTTAAAAAGATATAACTCTTTATCGACTTTCCACCCTTCCTGACTTTTATCAATTTTCATCACTTTTTTTGCATCCTTGAATTTTAAAAGAAAGATAAAATTATTCTCACTATGAAGTCTTTTAATGGATGATGGATTTACGCCATAACAATGTTTGGATATTTTATTAATAAAGCTCATATCAAATTTAGGTTCCATTTTAAGTTAAAAGAGATTTTATTTAAAAATCTGTTCTTTTCCAGGGTCTCAAAACTTTATCTCCCATAATTAAACTTACTTCCCAAAAAGCTATCCTTAATTTCTCAATGTCCTCAAAACTAATTATAAATTTATAAACTGGTTTCGTCTAAATAAAATATGGCAGCAACACCACCCGAAGCAAAAAAAAGAAAGTTGGACTATAATGTGGCTCAAGGAGTGTACGATGAATTTGTTAAGGTATGCAGCAGAAAAGGCTTTGCCCCGCAGATAATTCTTGAGCAAGCAATGAAAAAGTTTGTTCAGACCGGACAGGTTTAGTTTAATTCTCTCTATTGAATCAGTAATTGCGACGCTGACGCGCCGATTGATGTTAAAGATAACTCAGTAAAATCATGCAATTTAATTTAATCTTTGTCGGGTTCTTGGCCTTAATAATTTTATAACGGAAAAATCTAGCAAAGCCGATTTTGGAGTTAATATCAAGCGCGGAGTGAAACGGAGCGGAAACTACAAGTCCTTCACACGACCGAAATCAAAAACATCATCTTTCCCGATAGCACGAACCTTGAATTTCATCATGTCTTTCTTTGGAATTATTGAAAAGGATTCCCAAAAATCTTCTTTGTAATCATTTACATTGGTTCCTTCGATGAATCCGAGAAAACTTGGGAGAACTATGAATGTTTTTCCTTTGTGTGTTCCTTCTAGAAAGCATTTGAAAGTTTCTTTCTTTACTCCTTCTTTTTCCGCGATTAAAACCGACGGATGTAAATGACCTGAGACAACTGTTTTTATTTTTTTGTCAAACATTTCCAAGAAATTCTCGTGACCGTGCGCGAAGAATATTTCATCTTCAGTATGGAATTGCTTCATCGTTTTCTTTGGGGTGTAATCCATCGTGTCGTGATTTCCTTTTACAAAAATTATATCTTTCCCTGGAACTTCTTTGCCTAAGAAATTCAAAACTTTCTTTAACTCGTCGCGTTCTTCAAATTCAAATCCGAAAGAATGCTTGAGGTCGCCGAGGAAAATTATCTTGTTTATATTTCCCTTTCTTTTTTTTACTTCTTTGATTATTCTGTCAAGGTTTGAAAGGATTTCGTCTATCTGTCTTTCTGGAACGAGGATGCCCGACTGCTTGAGCATATAGTCATAGCCGATGTGCAAATCTCCGATTACAAGAATCCCTTTTTCAGGGAAGAAAAGCGCTTTGTCTATGAATTCGTAAGTTGTCATTTTATTCTATTTCAAACTCCCTTCTTCCAAAATCTTCTTCACGTGAAGCTCGTGCATTCTTCGGAGGAAAGCTTGTTTGTCTTCCATCCTCAAAAGGTCAGTATGACCTTGCATGACGAGATGAAGCGCGAAGGGGGAAGGGACCCGTGTTTCAATTAGAGTGATACTTATCTTTTTATTTTTTATGCCTCTAAGGATAAGCTTCGCGCCTTCAAGGTCCATTAAATCTTCAAAGACTTCTCTCCTGGCCTCTCTCAAAATCGGGAACTCGTTACTTATTTTTTTAACTGCTGCTAAAAGAAAATGAGATTTCATCT
>JAHJTO010000090.1 GCA_018829845.1 Nanobdellota archaeon | reverse complement strand
GAAAT
Organism: Nanobdellota archaeon; assembly: GCA_018829845.1. Lineage (GTDB taxonomy): Archaea > Nanobdellota > Nanobdellia > Pacearchaeales > JAHJTO01 > JAHJTO01. The sequence continues at coordinate 4,657 of JAHJTO010000090.1, read as the reverse complement.
AAAAAGCAATCCAACCAGCATAATCCAAATCTTTTTCATACTCCCATTAAGAAGTCATTGAATTTAAATCTTTTTACTGCAGTAAGAAATGTTCTAGGTGAGAACCAAGCGCGGAGAGGGACTCGAACCCTCGAATACAGGCTTTGCAGGCCCGTGCCGTAGCCGCTGGACCACCCGCGCGTTAATAATAAAGTATCGCTGTTGCTTTTAAAGATTATGCTCGAAAACCTCGAGTTTTCAGCATGCTCAAGAATTGAAAATATGCTCAAAAGCTTTGCTTTTGGACACACCAAAAACTTCCAGTTTTTCAGTGATTCTTGGACACAGAAAATCTCTTATTTTCTTGTTCTCCAAAGCAGAGCCTTGAGATACCCCAAAATTCAAGGAATTTTCAGGGTGCCAGAAATCTAAAAGATTTCCAAGCATGAAATGAAAAAGATCTTGATAAATCTGACTACAAGTTACAAGTTCGCCCTATTTTTTCCAATAATGTTTATAAAAGGGAATTTCCTGAGGAGTATATGAAAGGAGGTTTTATGGCAAAAGTTAATCTATTAGGGAGCTGGGCTTTCCTCATAGGTGTAATTATTGCAGTTTTGGTAGGTTTGGGAGTTTGGGTTAGTTTAAGTCCCACCGTAGTTGCAGTCCTTGTTTTACTTGGACTCATAATCGGTCTACTTACCATAGGTGCAAAAGAAGTTGAGCCTTTTGTTATGGCTTCAATCGCTTTCCTTTTGGCAGCTTACATCGGTAAGGATGTCTTAGGAACAGTTACACTTGTAAACTTGGGCAGCGTTCTTAATGCAATAATTGCATTAGTAGTTCCTGCAACAGTAGTGGTCGCCCTTAAAGAAGTCTTTAATATCGCTAAGAAGTAAGACTTTTTGAATTTACTTTTTCTTTTATTTTTATTTTTTAAAATCCTGACGGCAGTCTGAATTTTGCCAGAAGATTTCTTCTGAGCATTCTTTTTACAATACTAATAATAGTCTCAAAACATTTTAAAACAGCAAAACCTGAGTTATTACAATGGAAGAGAAAAAAGTGACCATAGAAGACCTTTATACCTTCTGCAAAAAAGAAGGATTCATATTCAGAAGTTCTGAAATCTATGGGGGACTGTCAGGATTCTGGGATTTTGGTCCTCTTGGAATAGAATTGTTCAACAACATCAAAAAGAACTGGTGGGATTATTTCGTCCATGGAAAAGAAAACATAGTGGGGATGGAGGGAAGCATAATCTCCCATCCAAGGACTTGGAAGGCATCTGGACACGTAGCAAATTTCAATGTTAATGATTATTTAGTAATATGCAAAAAATGTAAGAAATCAAACAAAGTTGACAAACCTGAATTGAAGAAAGTGAAATGTGAATGCGGGGGAGACTATGACTGGGACAAGGCAAGAATTGTTGAGCAGATGTTTAAGACCAAGGTTGGAACAGATCAGATCGAGGCCTACCTTAGGGGAGAGACTGCCCAAGCAATGTTTATGAATTTCAAGTTGATACAGCAAACATCAAGAAAGAGTCTTCCTTTTGGGATTGCACAGATTGGAAGATGCTTTAGGAATGAGATAGCTCCCAGAGATTTCCTTTTCAGATGCCGTGAGTTTCATATAGGAGAATTTGAATTCTTTATAAATCCTGAAGAAAAAAAATGTCCTCTTTTGGATAAAAAACATCTTGATGTTAAATTCAAATTCCTTGATGCCGAGACCCAGGTCGACGGGAAAGATAATTTGAAGGATTCAACCATTGGAAAGATATTGAAAGAGGAAAGATTGGAGGAGTGGCATGCCTATTGGCTCGCAGAGCAAATTTTATGGATAAAAAGCATCGGCCTTGAAGAAATAAAGATAAGAGAGCATATGAAAAGTGAATTGTCCCATTATTCATCGGCGACCTTTGATATAGACTATGAATTCCCATTCGGAAGCAAAGAGATAGCTGGAAATGCCAATAGGGGCCAGTTTGATCTAACCAATCATCAAAGGGAAAGCAATAACAGCATGGATGTTTTTGATGAGAAATACAAAAATAGGGCGATTCCAAAAGTCATAGAACCTACATTCGGAATGGAAAGAGTTTTCCTTGCAATACTCACAAAAGCCTATCAGTTTGATGAAAAAAGAAATAACATTGTTTTAAAGATCCCTCCAAAACTTGCCCCAGTCAAAGCATCTGTGTTCCCAATAGTCAAAAAACCTGAATATGAGAAGATTGCTCGGGAGATTGTCTCTGAACTGAGAAAAGAATACAACGTTTCATATGATATCTCTGGAAGCATTGGAAGAAGATATTCCAGAAATGATGAGATTGGAACGATAGTATGCATCACTGTAGATGAACAAAGTCCAAAAGACGGAACTGTCACTGCCAGGGACCGTGATACAACTGAACAAGTAAGAATAAAAATAAAGGATTTAAGAGAGATTATGAGAGAAGTTGTTGATGGAAAAAGTATATTAAAATTTGGAAAAAAGATTAATACAAGAGTCAAGTGATGAGAAACTAGGGGTTTCTATCATGCCAGAACTCAGAGGTTTCTTAGCAGAATAGATAAGCTTTTAATAACTCTTTTTCTTGAAAAGTCCAAGGTAAGGGCTCGTAGTATAATGGTTTATTACTCGCCCCTGGCAGGGGTGGAATTCGGGTTCGACTCCCGACGAGTCCATATTCTTATCAAAATTGGATTGGACACGCCCCGAGCGAGAGTTTCAATTTAGTTCCAAAAAAGGGGAGTTCTACACTATTTTTATTTTCTACAATTTGACTGTACTTTCCAGAATTTAAATTTCAGGTTATATTAAATAAATTTTTGAACCAGTCCAAGGATATTTCAAAGAAATCGAATATTTTTGGATTGCAATCTCTTATCTCAAAATAAGGGATTGGATCAGGCATCATTTGGGCACATATCTTTCCAGGAGAGCAAGAAAATTTTGCTGTTTTAGAACAACCCCTTATTTGTTTTCCAGATTTACAATAACTCCAATTTCCACAAACTGAATTAGGATGTTCTTCAGAACAGTTTGTTGTTAAATTATTTTCACAAATTGTTTCAGGGATTAAACAATTATACTGATTTAAGAAATTTTTGATGAGATCAGGGGAATCAGCATACTCTAGGGGGATACCCAAACTAAAACCTTTATACCCTATGGAACAACTTTCAAAATGGGAACCATTGTTGATCTTTTCGGAACAATTATATCCACAATTGACCTGCGATTTTGAAATTTCATATCCCTTGGAACATTCTTGTTCAGGGCATAATTGTAATGCAGCCATAACCATCGCACTTCCTAAAAGAATAAACACAAAAGCAAATGCAATCAAACTCTTTTTCATAAAATAACTTATCAAATTGGATATTTAAAGATTTCTTTGATGAATAAATAGAATGAGTTCGACTCTCCTTTTTTGAAGGAGATTTTATCGACGCTGTGAAAAAACGCCCCGAGCGTACAATCAGAAAAACTTCTGCGCTTCAATCATCGGTCATTTGCGTCTTATCCTATTTGTCGTCGCTGTTAATGAGTAGTTAAATGACAACATTTTTGTTGTATTATGAGATAAGGACTTTCTGTTCTTTCTAATTGATTTGAGAATTAATGACCTCATTCTGCTGATCGCTCCATTCTTCATCTGAATGCACTTTTATGTATTCTACCCAGAATTTAATAAAGTTTAGCCTGTCTTCTTCGTTAGTCCTTCCAGGCTTTAAGAAAATCCGATTATTCATTTTTTGCCTACCTTTTCTATGACCTCTTTAAGATTATTAATCTTTTCATAATCTAACTGGTCTTTGAAAAGCTCTTCAATATGGAGCGCGTCTTCCATATCCTTTTCAGATTTCAAGAAATATCTTTTAAAGGCTATCTGTCTTTCCAATGAAGAGATCTTAATTTTTCCTTCTTTTAAAAATACTATAACAAAGTCATTGAAAGTTTCTTTGTCTAAGTCAATTTTGGGAAATTTAACTTCAAAGTTCGGAGCGACCTTCCCTTTCTTAGCAAATCTTACTGCTAAACCCTCATATAAATAGCTAAAAATCTCCGATTCTTTTTCAGCATTTAAACACCAAAATCCGGCATTCTTCAGTTCGCTATATAATTTTGAGAATTTTTCGGAAGAAATTTTCTCTATGAATACATCTACATCTTCAGTAGCGCGGGTTCTGCCAAGGAGTATAGAAACATATCCAGATATAATCACATAGTCCGTATACTTTTCCAATACTTGTATGAATTCTATGGCCAACTTGTCTAAATTGTTTAGTTTTCTACTGAGAATTATTTCTCTTTTTTCTGGAGAATATTCCATAGATTATATAATCGGTCAAGGTATAAATAAGTTCTTATTATAAGAATAAACCCCTATGCCTCTTTGATTCATTCTGTCCTCCCCCAAGTTATTTATCATAGACAAAGTGCTAAAAAGGGGGTTGATTGTCACAAACTCTAGGGAAAGATGATTGTCAAGAAAACCGCTAGGTTTTCTTACACGGGCGCACAGTCTAATTAGAAAATGTGTTATCCGATTATTATTTCCTCTCGACAAATTAATTGACTTCTTCATGTTTATTCTTTTCTCCTCTTTCTCTCAAATGCCTGTGCTGGAGTTTCCAGCACTTCGAAGTTCAAACTTCTATGG
>JAHJTO010000089.1 GCA_018829845.1 Nanobdellota archaeon | reverse complement strand
TTTGTCCGGGGATCTTTACTCTTCGCCGCAACAAAGTAAACCATTGTCATAAACCAATCATCCCAAGAAGGAACATTTAAATCCATAAAAGAGAATTAAAAACTAAATTTATAAGAATTTATATCTTAGAAAGATTATGATTGGTTAGCATTTACTATAACCACATTCTGCATTCAAACATTTTTGACATCCCTCTACTTCAGCTAAAGGGCCAGAACATTCTGGACAAAGATTTCCTGATAAACCATTATTGCCATTAATTTTATGTCCTTCTCTTTCCAAAACTTTTCGAATACCTTTTGCTATCGTGTCAGGAAGAGACCTCACAGCATTAGGCCCTATACCATGTTGAGTCTCCCCACTGATTCCATCTAATTGTCTAAGAACTTCTTCGGCAGTTGCTCCTTTTTTAAATAAAAGTGAAATCAACTTGCCATAACCTTCCATATTAGCATGTAAATCTCCACCAGCTTTACCCATATTAATAAAAAGTTCATATTCTCTTTTATCCAACTCTCCTCCAAGAACTCTATTCAAAGTCATAAAAGCATTTAGAGGTTTTCCTTCAAAATTATATGGAGTCTGGACTCTAACTGTTCTTCCTCCAATATCCTCTGGTCTTTCAACATTAGTTAAATCTACTATCACATTTTCTAATCCTCCTTGTTTCTCTTCTTTCCTTCCAGTTTCCAAAACCTGAATATCTTTTGAACCATCTCGATACACTGTTAAACCTTTTAATCCACTTCTCCATCCAATCAAATAAGCTTGTTCCACATCATCAACAGTTGCTTCATTTTTCATATTGATTGTTTTACTTATTGCATTATCCGTTTCTTCCTGAAATGCTGCTTGAACAGCTATGTGTTCTTTATAACTAAGGTCATGTGCTGTTCTAAATACAGCTTGCATATCTTCAGGAATGTCAGGAATTCCTTGAACACTTCCATGATTCTCTTCTATTAATCCTATTAATTTTCCGACGTCTAATCCTCTTTTTTCTGCTTTTCTTTTAAACTGAGAATTGACATATTCAAGAGTATCATTTCCTCTGATGTTTTTTCTGTATGCAATTGCAAAATTAGGTTCTATTCCTCCGGTGACATCATAAACCATAGAGATAGTTCCATTAGGAGCAATTGTTGTCCTAGCACAATTTCTTACTCTATTCTCTGGATTTCCATCGTCGTAAACACTACCTTCAAATGCAGGGAAAACATCTTTTTCATTTGCAATTGCCACAGAAACTTCTTTTGCAGTTTTTGTTATAAAACCCATTACTTCTTTAGCAAGAGTTATCGATTCTTCAGAACCATAAGGAATTTCAAGTTCAATTAATGCTTCTGCCCAACCCATAATACCAAGTCCTATTCTTCTGTGCCTCTTGACTGTTTCTTCTATAACAGGCAACGGACCTTTGCTTGCATCATTAACATTATCCATAAATATTACTGCAGTCTTTACTGTTTGTTCTAACAAACCCCAATTAAATTCTCTTATTCCTTCAGAAGTTGTTCTTATCATACTTGGGAGAATAACACTTCCAAGATTGCATGCATCATTAATATGAAGAGGCTGTTCTCCACAAGGATTTGTAGCCCATATTAAACCCTCATTTGGCAAAGGATTATCTCTGTTAATTGTATCCAAAAAAATCAATCCAGGGTCTCCTGTTTGATGAGAAAGTTTTGCTATTTCTCTTATAACATATTTTGCAGACAATTGCACATGTCCTTGTTCATCAACTCTTCCTGCAATTTTTCCAGAATAAGAATCAATAATCTCTGTTTTTCCAGGAACAACAAGTTCTCCTTTTTCAGTATTAAATTGCAAAGCAATGGGTTCTGGAGATTGTTTAACACCTGAACCGCCTAATTTATTTTCTTCCCAATTCTGAATCATATTTTCAAGAATTTCAGAACTAAGAGGAACTCCCATAGGAAATTCTAAAGTGTAAAAATCATCAGATTCAACAGCTTGCATAAATTTATCAAATATTCCCACAGAAACATTAAAATTAGGTATCATACCTTTCCTAGATTTTGCATTTACAAAATCAAGTATATCTGGGTGTGTTACATTCAGAATTCCCATATTTGCACCTCGTCTATTTCCAGAGTTTATTGTCTCTGTTTCTTCGTTGAACATTCCCATGAAAGAAACAGGTCCTGATGCAACTCCTTTTGACTTTCTTACATAAGCACCTCTTGGCCTTAATTCTGAAAAATTATATCCTGTTCCCCCTCCTTGTTTGTGAACTACTGCTGCATCTGCAACGGAATTAAAAATACTTCCAGGTTCATCCCTATCCATACTATCATGAACAGGAAGAACATAACAATTAAACAACGCTTCAGTATCTGTTCCTGCATTTGTCCAGACTCTTCCTGCAGGAGAGAACTGGCTTCTATCAATTACATGATAAAACTTTTCTGTTAATTCTGCAACTTTTTCTTCTGAAGCACCATATTGAAATTCAACTTCTGCCATTGTTTTAGCCATACGATAGACAGCTTCAGAAGGTGTTTCAATAATTTCTCCAGTGTCGTTTCTTTTAAGATATTTTTTATTCAAAGAATACATCTGATTAGGAGTTAATCTTTTTTCTAATTCACTATTTTGAACATATTCTGGAAAATTTTGTCTTCTTTCTGTAACCTGAACTTCTTCACTCATTATCTTTTCAACCTCCCAAGCTCTTCCTTGAAATCCTTAAGATCCTGAAAATCCCTGTAAACAGAAGCAAACCGAATATAAGCCACATTATCCAACTTCTTAGTTTTCTTCATAACCAATTCGCCAATAGCAGAACTCATCACCTCTTTC
>JAHJTO010000088.1 GCA_018829845.1 Nanobdellota archaeon | reverse complement strand
TATATTGTAGAAACTACTCGTATAAAAGAGAAGGTTCATCAAAAAGCCATAAAATATATCGGAACGGCAGAAAGTCTTCTAGAAAAATTAGAACTTTTGGATAATCTCCTCACCAAGTGAGATTAATTTTCACGCAAGGTCGTAGATTAATAGTATAATCTACTTTTCTTCGTTTTGCCGAATATCTTTGCAAAACCAGTATAAAACGAGAATGAAAACTTCACCAACACTTAATTGATAATCACAAAGTATCCATCGAATCCACGGATTCGATATTCCATAGACCATTAACTCTTTCCTAGGCATTTTGTTCATCATTAATGAACAAAATGTAGCTATTTTGTGCAATAATAATGAAAGGATTTATAAAGCCGATTTTTATTATATCTCCATGTTATCAGAAGCAGAAATTAAAGAAATACTTGTAAAACAAAGAGAAACAATACTTAATAAGAAATATGGCATAGAAAGAACAATTTTAATAGAAGTAGAATCTAAGATCAAACTGCCCCATGTTGTCGTTTTAACTGGTTTAAGAAGAAGTGGAAAGTCGACAGTATTAAGGCAGTTGATAAAAAAGCATTATAAAGATGAAGACTTTTATTACATAAACTTTGAAGATGAAAGATTGTTCGATTTTCCAGCAAGCGAATTTAACAGGCTTTATGAGGCATTAATAAGCTTATATGGAAAAAAGAAAACTTTTTTTCTTGATGAGATTCAGAATATCGCTAATTTTGAGACATTTGTAAGAAGGTTATATGAAGAAGGATTTAAATTTTTCATAACTGGTTCTAGTGCAACCCTTTTAAGCAGAGAATTAGGAACAAAACTTACAGGCAGGCATGTTGACATTATTGTCAGACCTTTTTCATTTTTAGAATTTCTAGAATTAAAAGAAGTGAAGACAAACAAAGAGTCTATTTATAAAATAGAAGCAAAAGTCGGGATTAAAAAGTATTTTGAGGAATACCTAATAAAAGGAGGCATGCCCGAATATCTAATTTATAATGATCCGGAACTATTAACAAGAATTTATGAAGATACGGTTATTAAAGACATAGCCGTAAGGTATAAGGTAGACAATGTTGCAGTTCTAAGGCAGCTATATTCTCACCTGATATCAAATTTTGCTAATAAGTTCAGCTATAACTCCATTAAGAAATTTACTAGCATTAATAGCGTCAACACAATTAAAAAATTCATATCTTATCTAGAGGAAACTTATTTTGCCAAAACAATAAATAAATTTGACTATTCCTTCAGGAAACAGATAATAAACGATAAAAAGTTTTATGTTTTAGATAACGGATTTATTGGAGTTATTTCTAAAAAACTAACTAAAGACAATGGATGGCTCTTGGAAAACCTGGTTTTCAATTGCTTAAACAATGACCATGAAGTTTTTTATTATTTCAATGAAAAAGAATGTGACTTCCTTATTGTTAAAAATAAAGAAATAAAACAAGCGATTCAGGTTTGCTATGAATTAAATGAGGAAAACAGGGAAAGGGAGATTGCAGGATTAATGGAAGCCATGGAGAAATTTAAACTCAAGGAAGGATTACTTTTAACAAATAGTCAAGAAGAAGAGATCAAACTAACTGGAAAGAATATAATTGTTAGGCCTGTTTGGAAATGGCTGCTTGAGAAGTAATAATGCTCTTTTAAGTTAAAATTGAAAGTCAAATCCAAGGATTTGACATCATCCCTCATTTATTGATACTTGCCTTTCTCAATTAAAAATCAGAAGATTCTAGGAGTTATGAATGCTTCAAAACCCGCAGAGAATATTATAAGCAGAACTGCAAGAACTATTAAATTCAAAGAATCCCTTATTGTGTCCCAGAATCTTTTATCATTGAAATCGTGCCTTATAAGTGCAATGCTGATTATTCCCCCCGCCAAAGCAGCAGTGAAATAGGCCGCTATCTCTGGAATCCCATGAATCATATATCTTGAAAAAGCTATTGGGAAGTTTTCTATCGAAGATTTTGAAAATATCCATATGGCTGTAGCAATCACAGAAGCATTCCATGCCAGTATGAATATTGCTCCTGCCCCAAATAACAATGAAAACAACAGGCAAAATATCAGGACATATATGTTATTTACAAGAATGTCCATGGCATAGTCTTTAGATGCGCTAAATCCCGACATTGCACTTCCAGTAATTCCATTCTGGGCCATTCCAACATACTTAGAAACACATTCTTGGGTCTGTGTTGGGGCATTAATCAAACAATACTGCTCTATCTGGGCATCAAAGCTGTTTCCCACAACCCCTGGGAAAAGGATATACATCAAGGAAAAGGCCACTACAAAGCCTATAAACAGCCATATGAGGGACATTAATGCCCTTCCATGGCTCTTAAAGAAGAATCCTTCTTCCCTATATCCTTTCTCTTTCTCAAGCCTTATTGTAAAATATACAAAAGGAAGACTCAACATAACTGTGAACATTATGACCAATAAACTAGAATATTTGGAAAAAACAGGATTGTTTGAAAAGAACACATTAACCAATAAAACCGATATTAAACCATAGAACAATCCTACAAAAAACATTGTCCATGGCTTTCTCTCAGCCATCTTTGGATTCAAAAGCATTTCTAACATCAATAGAATAAGTCTATTCAATTTATAAAATCTACCAAGAATTTATGCAAAAGCCTCTTTTGCACAATGTTTAACTTACTTACCCTCATTATTTCAAAGAACCTTGCAAGAATAATCATCATTTTGCTCTAAAAGGAACATTTTAATATTCTCTCAGATTTCTAATAACATGGATAATAAAAAGAGGTTTGAGAGTATTACAAAGGACATCAAGTCAATTAAGATACAAGGGGCGAGAAATATTGCCAAGGCGGCATTGAAAGCATATTCTTTATTTCCGGATGAGAAACACAAAAAGATATTGATTTCCCTAAGGCCAACAGAGCCCATGCTCTGGAAAGTTTTAGATTTAGTAGATAAAAAGCCAATGAATGAGATAGTTAAGCATTTTGATGAAGCACAACAAAAAATAAATCAGAGTGTCATAAAAATCATAAGGAATAACTCAAAAATATTCACACATTGCCATTCAACAAATGTTGTCAATGCATTGATTTATGCAAAAAAACATGGAAAGAAGTTTGAAGTCTTCAATACTGAAACAAGGCCGCTCTTTCAAGGAAGAAAAACTGCAAAAGAACTTTCAAAAGCAAAAATAAAAACAACTTTGATAACTGATTTAGAAATAGGAAGATTTCTCAAAGACACCGACGTTGTTTTCCTTGGTTCCGATGCTCTGTTGAAGAATGGAGACGTAATAAACAAAATAGGAAGCGCAATGATCTCAGAATTGGCATCCAATCATAAAATTCCGGTTTACATCATTGCGGATTCCTGGAAATTCTCAGCAAAAGATGTCAAAATAGAAGAAAGAACATACAAGGAAGTTTGGAAAAATGCTCCAAGAGACATAAAAATAAAGAATCTCTCCTTTGAAAAAGTTCCATCAAAATACCTAAAGGCAATAATCTCAGAACTAGGTATTCTAAAACCGAAAGATTTTGTTAAGAAAGTTAAATAATCAAATGAAAATCCAAAATCTCACATCAAAAGAATGCTTTTCAGATATTATGCTATTCAGTCAAAATTCATTGAAGGAAATGTGGAATAATTCAGAAGATGATTGTTGGAAAATAAATAATCTCCAAGTAGTTAATTAAAACATTCTTCTATTATCCTTGAAATAGGTTTTCCCGTCTTTTCCTTTAATTGCCTAAGCTTATTTATGGTTCTGACAGACAAAGTCACATCTATCCTTTTTCTCTGGAAAGGCAGCTCCCTAGTTTTATCATAATTCTCCAGAGTTTCGAAGATTTCTCTATGTTTTTCTATGGTTTTTCTTATTTCTTTATCGGATATCATTTTAAGCCTCCATTCAACATAAATCATATTTATCAGGTTCTTTTAAAATTTTCCTCACTAATTTTCATGCACATAGATATTAGTTAGATCAATAGCCCACTTTAATACAAAATTCCCAAGAATTTTTAATCAAAACAGGGTGCTCATTCTTCTTCGATTCTGGGAGCTAGAACCAGAAAAATAGAAAGGCTTATATAGTTACGTAATATTACGTAATAATGGAAATAATCGGAAGAATAAGCAAGGGAAGCAAGATGGACCAGATATATCTCTCCAAAAACAATCCGGGTTTTCACGCTGGAAATTATGTGACCATCAGGCCATTGATTCATGAAGATATTGAAAAAACTGAAAAACCGATCCTTTACCAGATAATTAATCTGCCACCAATTAAAATTCAAATAATCCATGATATTTTTTCTATAATCAACAAGAAGGCTCATGATTTTGAGAATATCATAATTACAGGATCATTTTTAGATCAAGGATTTAATTTTAATGATATAGACCTTCTTTTAATAAGCGAACAAAAAGAAAACATTACAAGATTAAAACAGGATTTGGAAGAACGGTTTGGAATTAAAATGCATATCCTCCAGCTGTCAAATAAAGAATTAAAAAAAGGCATGGAATCAGACCCGCTCTATGAGAATATGCTCAGCAAATGTGTTTCTAAAAAAAGAATACCATTTAACATTAAAAGAATATTAAATTATCCTCTTCTTGACATGCACCTTTTGAAAAGCAAACCGCTTATTGATAATTTTGATTTTTTTTCAGGAGAAGAGAAATACTATCTTACTACAAATATGGTTGCAATTTTGTTATTCATAGAAAATAAGAAAATTTCCAATGAGCTGATAAATGAAAAGATAAAAAAAATATTCGGCATGGATGCAGATAAACTAAAGAAGAATCTTTTAGCTAAATCAGATTTTTTAAAGAAATATAAGAAATTGTATGTCCATATATTCAATTTGATAATGGGGGGAATAAAAAATGAGCCAAAATAGAAATAAGCTGTTGAATCTGTTCATAAGCAATCTTTCAAACGCAGTTTTGCATAGAATATTGGAAAAAGCCATAGACTTGCCAGAAATAGTAAATAAATATAACAAGGAAATAAAAAACAGCTGGGAAATAGCAAAAATTTATAGGGAAAAAATAAACCCCAAAACTTCGCCATTTCCAGAAAAGGATTTAGAGGAGATAAAAATGAAGATAATCAAGAAGATTAGAGCAGAAATATTAATAAGAATTTCTAGAGGATACATCAATATTGATATTTCTTCAATAGAATCCTCTGTTGAAAGTGCATTAAGGGAAATGAACATAATCTAAATCTCCTTATCCAAGAATCAATTATGTTTATACCTAAACTTTCCATGAATTTTAATCAAACATAGTCTAGAAACAATTTTTAATGAAAGATTTATAAATATGTAAATACATGTATTTACACTTAAAAACGATTAACTTGGCGTTTTTGGCGTGACAGAAACTCAAGGAGTTTATAATCACATGAAAATCATTAAAAAAGCGATGGCGATGGGGAATGGCGCCGCAGTCTATATTCCTAGAGAGTACTCTGGAAGGCAGGTCGTTATACTGCTGCCCGAAGGGATAAATGACATAAAAAAACGAATTATAGAAAAGCTGGTAGATCATATGGAAAATATAGTCGGAGTTTATCTTTTTGGTTCCCATGCAAGGGATGAAAGCAATCTGCTTTCAGATATCGATGTATTAATCATAACAAAAGATGAAGACAAAAGTCTAAAGAAACTTTTTGATGACATGGATGTAAGAGTCACTACACTTGAAAGAATAAAAAAGTCAATTGAAAATCTTCCGGCAATTACTCTTCCTATTTTAAAAGAAGCGAAAACTATAATCAATCCAGTTCTGCTGGATGAACTTAAGAATTCCAAATTAAACTACAAGAATTTTAAATGGAACTTTGAGGACATAAAAAGAATAATCAGAATAATTGAAACATTCATAGAGGTCGATAAAGAAGACATAAGCATTTCTCATATTTATTCTCTGATTATGAGAGCAAGAGTATGCTATATGATTGACTGCCTTATTAAAAATAGGCAATTTAGCAACAGAGAATTTCAAGCAGAGATGATTAAGAGAGAGTTAAGTGTAAAGACATATGAAAAATATTATGACATTTATAGGAGAGTGAGAGACGGGGAAGAGATTGATGGAAAAATTGATAAGGAAGAGATAACAAAACTTATCAAATTGATCAAAAAATATGCATCTGAATTAGAAAATAATGTGAAACATAAAGCATTGACTTCATACAAAACCAGGGGTTTTAAATCATGAATCGAAAAAAGAGGCTAGAAAAAGGAATTGAATCAATTGAAGAGCAGATAAAAATTCATGAATCCAAGCTTAAGGAGGCGGAAGAGACAGGCGAAGAAGAACTTGCAGAATATTATCATAAAGACATTGCAAGATTAGAAAAACAGAGGAAACAAAAAGAAGAAAAGTTTGAGAAACAATAATCTTCTAGTTTTTACTCTTCCCCCAATAAGAATCCCAATTAATCTATATTGGAAAATTATTGCTCACCCATATTCAATAATCAATCAAACCTTAAACATCTCATTAGGTGTTAAATCAATAAAATTTTAAGAAATTTTATTTGCATTCAACTTTACTAAATTTCTAAAGAATTATTTATGTTCGCTACAATCTTCACAATCTTCATCACAATGCTCTTCCCCGCAATCACAGGAATGATCATGAGGACGTTTCTGTCCGGCATTGACCTTTGATTCCAAAGAGGTCATTTTAACAAGGACATTCTGCATTCCAGTGCTTATTTTGTCTCCCGCAACCATGGTCTTATCCCTTCTCTTTTCTATTATGCCTATGGCTTCATCAACACTTTTATCTGCTATGATCTTGTTTCCAACATGAATGAACACTTTGTCAGTATTGTCAATCTTGCCCTGAACAAACAATCCGGGACCCAAGGGAACCATTATGTCAGAATTTTTCTCTCCCTTAATGCTCTCAAGACTAAGAATCATTGATTCATGCTCATATATCTGCTGCTCAATCATTCTTGCCTGTTCTTCCATCTGTCTCAGCTGTTGATCAAGCATTTGCAATTCAATTATCTGTCTATTGGCGTCATTATCTTGTGCCATTTTTTTATTTATTTTACAATTTTTAGGAAGGTTGATTGTTAAGGAAACCTCGGTTGCCTTACATTAATGTACTTTAAGAACCTTTCTCAAGGCTATACTAAAGACCATACTGAATATAATATAACTCAAAAACCATCCCGCCCCATTGCATACTCCTGGAAGCAGTTTGCATAATATTGGAACATTAAAGCTCCAGTTCATAAGATTCGGAGTTCCCGCATAAAGATATCTTAACCCTGCAAATATTCCAATAATTGGAAGGAAAGTAATCATCATGGGCTTCATGCTATGTTTCATCTGATTCATGCTTATCTCAAGCATTTCTTTCTGATATCCCATAAGCTTTGTCTGATCTTTCTCCCCCTTCATCTTAGCCTGCAGCTCCTTTGTTTTTTCCTTAGACAATTTCAATTCCTCTTGGTTTGAGAAATGCTTATAGGCCAAAGTCATACCCAAAGTTATCAAAAAAGAGAATAAAATCATGCTAACGAGGGGATATGCATGAACTAAGCCTATAAAATTCATTATTTTGCCCCCATAACTTTTCTAAGTGATGGATGCATGTCATAGGCATGTTGCTGAGCAATATCATTATACATCTTGTAAACTATCATAACTGCCAATAACAAACCAGTTCCCCTTACCAATGCTCCAAGCAAGTCAGCAGATGCAGCCAATATTCCTACTGCTGCCCCGCCCATAACTGTCAAAGGCATGATGTATCTATCCAAGATAGTTTCTAAAATTCTAGGATCATTTCTGAATCCAGGTATCTGCATTCCACTGCTTAATATCTGTTTTGCAATATTGGCAGAATCTTGTCCTGATGTCTTTACCCAGAATACTGCGAACATTGCTGCTCCCCCAACCATTACCAAAACATAAACCAAGGCATGAAAAATCATGGTCCAAGAGAAACTTCCCCTGATCATATGATCTACAAGATTCTGTCCTGAAAGCCATAAAACCAGTCCGCTTGAAGCAACCCCATTTGAAAATCCTCCAAGGAAGGTTGCATGTCCCAACCAATTCTGCAACAATGTTGCAAACAACTGAACGTTAGCAAGCAAAGCAGCAATCAAGATGACCGGGATTACTGAAGTATAAAAGAATGAGAGGGGCCATCTCAATCCAAATCCCCTTATCTTTCCAAAAGATAATGGCACTTCAACCTTGAGTGACTGTGCCCAAACCACTATAAGGAATATGATGATTGTGGCAATTATTGCTGCCCCTGCAGCCGCAGCGTTTATTGTATCTCCGCTTCCCAAACTTATGAAGAATGACCAAACCTTTCCGCTCCAGGTTATCTGATTTTCCAATCCTAAAAATCCGAATGCCTGGGTAAACAAATGCCATCCTACTCCGGCAGCTATGAACATAGAAACTCCTGAGCCAAAGCCCCATTTGGAAGTAACTTCATCCATAAACATTATCAAAATTCCCCCCATGAATATCTGTAAAATTAAAATCCATGCCAGTCCAGGCATTGCTTGTAAGCCCCCCATCATTACAAAAATGGCAGCTTCAAATATGCAAAAGAAAATAACCAGTAATTTCTGCAATCCCTGAAACAACTTCTTTCCTTCAACCTGGGTTAGATCGATATCCAATATCTTAGCTCCTACAAGAAGCTGTAAAACTATGGAAGCCATAACGATGGGACCAATACCTAATGAAATCACAGATCCAAATTCACTTGCCATGATAACGGATAAATATTCAAACCTAGAAAGTGCATTCACGGCCAACCCATAAAGCGGGGTGTTTGCAAGAACAAAATATGATGCAAGAATTATCAAAGTCCACTTTAATTTTACATTAAAGCCCAGCTTCTTCTCTATTGGTCCTTTGACTTCAGGAAGATATGCTAAAAGTTCATTTAGACCCATGCTAAAAAAATCTCCTTGTCAAACCAATTTTTTGGCATCCTAAGAATTCTTTGACACTAGGAATTGCAATTCCTTCGTGTGACATAAATCTCTGATTTATAATCATTTTAAATTTCCATTCACCCCTCATTAGATTTTATTCTTCGGAAGTTTCAACAGCCTTTCCGCCAGCAGCTTCAATCTTCTCTTTTGCAGACTGTGAAAATTTCTCAGCAGTGATAGTTAATTTTTCCTTAAGCTCTCCATCTCCAAGAACCTTGTATCCTTCAAGATTCAATTCCTTTCCTTTCAATAATCCTTCATTCTCAAAGGCACCCAATCTTCTGTCTATATCCCCGATATTTATTGATAAGAATTCTCTATGCATTCTCTGTCTTACGCTTTTGAATCCCCTTTTCCCAAGGTATCCTCCAGGAGCATATTTCTTTAGCCACACGAGCTTCTGTGCAGACTTCTTTCCTGTTCCAGCCATTCCAACCCCTCCTCTCTGGCCAGAACCTCTTCCTTTCTTTCTAGCTCCTCTGCCGCAGCTTCTTGCTCCTCTCAATCTTGATCGTTTATCTCTCTTTACATTTACCATTATAACATCCTCTGTATCAATTCATTGATCTTGTCATTCTTTCCTGTGACTCCCTGCGGATATCCAAGTTTAAGGCTTTTATTTTTGAATCCGCCCTTGGGTGGATGAAGTCCAAAATAAGGTTTCAAGCCTTCCTTCTTCAAGGTTGTCTTCTCCCCAAGCAATCCCTTAACTAAGGCTTCTGGAACTGCTTCCAAAAATTTGTTGTTCTTCTTTCCTCTGGCAGCCAACAACATTCTCAAGGTCTTTTCATCTATTTCTCCATAGGCTACAAGATCCTTTACATTGAATATTTTAGGCATTTCGGATGCAGGAAGCAAAACACATGAAAACTTTCCTCTTAACATCAATCTATCAAGAGCATCAGCTTTCTTTCTATCAAGTCCTATCATTCCATGCATTCTTATAATGGCTATCATCTTACAAAAACCTCCAGTTTTTGAAGTTGCTTAAAATTTCTATTTTGATCATCTTTTTATCTCCATTGTATTCTTAAGAGCATAATAACATGCGAGTGCAAGGTTTATCTTTGTTCTAGTCTGCCCGAATGTTCTGCTGTAAATGTCTTTTATTCCTGCAAGCCTCATTATCTTCTTACATTCATTTTCAATGGCCAATCCTGTTCCCTTTGGAGCAGGGATTAATTTAATAACTGCACTTGATACCTTTCCCCTTGTCTTTGTGGGGATACTATGGGGATCTTTACAGCTGCAGTCAAATGATCCGCAGCCTCTTGCTACCTTGATCATGCTTAATTTAGCCTCTCTCATGGCCTTTCCTTTTGCAGGAAGTGTTTCTCTTGCCTTTCCAAGTCCTATTCCTACATGTCCTTGTCCATCTCCAACAACGATCATGCATCCAAATGATGGCACATTTCCTTCAGAGGTCTTTCTTTGTGTCTGTCTCCATAGCCTAGCCTTTCCTCCTCCGAACTTACCCTTAGCCTGGCCTATTAACAATAACTCTGATTTTAAGTTAGGGATTAAAATATCAATAACCTCTGGTTCAAGAATCTTCATCCCTTTATCGAATATTTCATCAATGGTCTTTATCTTTCCAGATTTGACATCGACTCCCAATTTTGTTTTTGGTTTCCATGTAGCAAGATGCGCTTCCTTTGCCATCTTCTCCATTTCTTCTTTTCTCACTCTTCTTCTATCTTCCTTATTCTCTCTGATTGGAGCAACATCCTCGATCTTGTCATCAACCTTCTTCACAGTCTTGTTATCTTCCATAGGTTCGAGTACTACCTTTTCTTCAGTTTTCTTTTCTTTTTCAGATTGTTCTTTTTTTGTCATTTGAAGCTCTCCTTGATTTTTTCTACAGCCTTATCAACGTCATTTTTTGTCTTTCCTTTTATTTCTTCCATTGGTGGCAATATCTTTTCTGAATGTGGAATATCTAGGCCGGCATCCACTGCTCCCTTCAAAACGGCATATAATCTATTTCCTTTTGTGGATTTAAGCATTCCTATGTCTAAAATTAACTTCTTGGTATCTTTCATAACCTTTGAAGCTGCCAAAAATCCTGTCAAATAGGATGCGGCAAGATTTTTCATTGAATATCCTTCAGAGAATCCATATTTTGAAAGTTCTTTGGAAGTTGTTGTTGAAATAACCTTGTCCTGAGCACTCTCACTTTGAACAACCTGGACAATCATGTATCTGTTAGTCTTTCTAACAACAAGTCTGGCCGTATTTCCAGAAAGAAGATATCTTCTAGCTTCGTAATCAGTTTTAGTTCTTAATCTTCTCTTGAATGGTAATTTTACATTTAGGTGTTTCATTTTTTATTTATTTTTATATACTCCTTTGCCTGTCTCAGATTTTTAAACTGTCCAGCCTTTGCATATTTTCTTACAGCATCCCCAAGCGCCTTGTCCAATGATTTAGCATTCATCTGATCTCTGACATATGTTCTTATTTTTCTTATTTTATTTATGTAATCTCTCTTTCTTGTCTTTACTTTAAATTTTCTTCTTCCTGCTCCCGTTCTCTTTCTTCTCTCTTTCTTGACTTTGGCCACTCCGGGTCTTTTTCTTATTGCTCTATCCTTAATTAAATCTCGAATATCTTGTTTTGTTATGGCTTGTTTTATCTCATCAAGCCTAAGGGAATCAAAACAAACCCGATTTTCTCCAACGTCCAAGATGTCTGCAGCCATTCTTTTCTGTGCTGTTAATTTCATGCTGAAGAACCCTCGGTTCTTGGCACACTGGAAACTCCCTTGGTTTCTTCGTGTTTTTTACTCTCCGTCTCTTTGGGAACTTTCTCTGTCTTCTTTTCTTCTTGCTTAGAAGCTTTGCTTCCAAGCGTCTTTGCCATATCCAAAACTTTCTGAGGATTGAAGTTTGAAAATTTAATGTTCATTGTCAGGGCTTTCTTTGCCATTTCTACTTTCTTTCTAAGCCCGACCTTTCCAGAGATTATTGCAATTTGGTCTTTTCCAACATTCATCAAATCAGCCATGTTGCTAACCATTACTGGCTTCATACCCATTATCATTCCCCTTATCTCATTTGGCGATCCATATCCAATGGAGGGCATCTTTGTATGGTTTTTCCATTTCTGTCTCAATTTTCCATGTCTGCCCTTGGACATTCTCCATACTCTGTTGCTCTTCTTTCTTCCAAGCCTGATGCATTTATGCCAATCCTTTCTTAAAAATCGAGGTTTTTTTCTTTTTTCCATTATTCTAATATGTTCTTATCAGGAGTCTTTGTCATCCATATTCCGTCCTGGAATACTCTTCTGTCCCTGTTTGTTATCCTTGTTGACAATTCTATATTTGCTGCAGTCTGTCCTGCTGCTTCCTTATCCGGAGAAGTTACGGTAATTTTATCTCCAGCAATCTTCACTTCCACATTTGGGAAGATATGGGCCTTTCTTTCCTTGCTTTCTCCGATGAAATTCTTGACAATCACTTCATTCTTCTCAACCTTAACAGTCATTGGAAAATGGACAAAGCATACCTGTAAATTATATTCATATCCCTCAAGAACGCCCCTTATCATATTTTTTATATGGGCTCTTGTGGTCATGATTATTTTCTTCTGATTTTTTGTTCCTTTCTTGTAGAATAATCTTATTTTCTTTCCTTCCAATTCCAATGGGAACTGGAATTTTCTTTTAACTTCTCCCTTAGGTCCCTTCATCGTTAATGCCCCATCCAGTGAAACTTCAACATTCTCGGGCACTTCGATTATCTCTTCTATGTCTTCTCTCATGCTTGAAAAACCTCCAGTTTTTCGGCGTGTTGGAAATTTACTATCTTCACCATTAGAAGCAATAAGCCAAAAGGCTTCCTCCGGTTTTCTTATCAAGGGCATCATAGTGCGTCATTAGGCCCCTGTCAGTTGAAACAATTATCATTCCGAATTCTCTTGCAGGAAGGAATCTTCTTACATACTTGTCGAATTCATCAATCTTTGTGTAAAATCTCGGGGTGATTGATCTGCATTCATTCAGTCTCTTAATCTTGATAGTTACACTCCCAAACCCTTCCTTGTTTATTTTGTATTCGATATAATCTCTTTCTTTCATTATATCAAGAACTTGCAAAAGAAGCTTTGAAATAGGTTTTACTGTAAGTTCAACCTTTCCAGCCCTCTTGGCATTCATTATTTCATTGAGTGTTTTTGTTATGATTTCCATTTTAACAGTATTTTTTGAATCCTATCTTTGTTGCGAATTCTCTGAAGCATTGTCTGCACATGTTTATCCCATAGTTTCCAACATGGGCGCCTATTCTTCCACAGACCTCACATGGCTTTGTTGATTTTCCATATTTTCTTTCTTTTGGCTTGTTATGTTTCAAAAACCTGTTTAGCTTTGCAGGCTTATTTACTATTTGTTTCATATTCTTTTTCCAATCGCTTGCTGTCATGCTTAGAAATTCTCCTCGCCAGATTGAATTTCTGGCACTTGGAAATTTGCAATTTCTTGTGTCCAGAAAGGTTTTGCATTTCTGAGCATCCCGGAAATCTTTTGATTTTTTATCATTTTTCATCTCCAAATTCCGTATTGAAATTATCTTCCATGAATTTTATTGTATCTTCTTTTGTGATTTTATTTCTTAAGGGGATTTTTCCTTTGTTAATTTTCTTTCTTTCAATTCTCGCCCCGGGTCTTGTCAAAGTAACGCATACATCAAGTCCAAGCAAGCCTATATCTCTCTGATATGCGACTCCAGGGATTTCGATATATTCTTTTATTCCAAATGAAAATGATCCGGGATTTATCTGTCTTGGAGCTAATTTGTTGCCTATTGCTTCAAGCAATCTCTTCAACAAATTCATTTTATTCTTTCCCCTGATAGTAATTTTGCATCCCAATTTCAATCCAGGTCTCACTCCAAATGCCGGGATTCTTTTGTTTGTGACTATTGTCTTTGCCTTTCCTCCGCTTATCAACTCAAGAAGCTTCACAGCCTTCTCTATCCTGCGGGGTTCTGTTCCTGCCCCGCAATTAAGCGTAACTTTTTCAAGTCTTACTTTTTTCATGATATTCTCAGAAACCTTCTTGGTTTCTGGAATGCCGGAAAGCGGTGCTTTCCCATCATTTTCTTCTGCCATTTTTTGTTCTATTTTTGCCATTTTATTCTAAAACATAAATTTTGTCAAGAGGAATTTCAGAGCTCTCTTTTCCTATTTTGACTTTTGCATTTCTCTCAATTATCTTTTCAACAACCCCAAAGCAACCCATATGTTTTCCCCCCAGGACATATATGCTTGCTCCATCTTTCAGTGGAATATGCTTTAATATTGAGTTTTTCTGAAGGTCCACAACAACACTGTCATTTACCTTCACCTTCTTGTCAGAGATCATGTTTCTTCCATTGAAAAGATTCAATTGCATTTTTCCATTCTTCAGTGATGTTTTTCCCATGACCTTGTATGGTTTCTGATTGACTTCATTTTCTTTTATTTCTTGAACATCAAATTTTCCATGTTCATTGATAATAATCCTGTAAAATTTCCCTAAACTCTTCAATGCAACTGTGTCAAAAAGACCCACGGGGAATTTTTCTTCCTCTATGACTTTTCCATCAATCATTATTTCCTTTTTCTTCAAGAAAGATCTTGTTTCTTTCTTTATGGAAGTCAATTTCAATAAATCCCTAACTAGCATTCCAAGAGGCATTGAAATTTCTTTTCCAGGGTATGCTATGAGCACATACTTTGTTCCTTTCCTTGGGATTATCCAGCTTTTAGGTGATGCTAATCTTTTTAGGTGTGCCATTTTATGCTGAAGAACCCCCAGTTCTTTGCACTCCAGAAACATTCTTGGTTTCTACAGGTTTCTTTATGTTTCTTCCAAGAGCATCTATTCTCATTTTATCATCCAAATTAAATTCGATAATCATCAAATCGGATACGACTATTGGAACATTGACCTTGCTTCCGTCTTTCTTTGAAACAGTCATCCCATCAACATATGCCCTGAACTTTCTCATATCTATCTCTGAAACCTTTCCACTCTTTCCGCTGAATTTTCCCTTCTGTATCTTTACCGTATCTCCTTTTCTTAGAGGGAAGCTTCTTCTGGCATATTTGGTTCTCAATTCTTTACTTAGATGTGCTGATACCATTTTGTGTCTTATGTGCGAAGGCGCATTTGCCTTGAACTTTCTCTGCTTTGACCCTCTTGTGCTAGTTCTCCATTTAATTGAATATTTTTTCATTATGCTATTACTCCTGCGATCTTAGCTATTCCGGGCCATCTCTCAGTTACTTCTCTTGCTATTGGGCCTTTTATCTGAGTTCCCTTGGGATCCCCTTTCTCATCCTTGATTATGACTATTGCATTATCCTCAAAAGATATTCTTTCTCCCGTTCTTCTTCTCCATTCTTTCTTCTGTCTAACAACTACTGCATCCAAAACCTGTCCTTTCATTTCAGGTAATCCTTTCTTGATGCTTATTTTAACATGATCTGCTATTCCTGCTGCCATCTGTCTTCCCTTTGTGCCCTTTCCCCTCTTAACTCCGGTTATTCTTGCTATTTTTGCTCCGCTGTTGTCTGCAACAGTCACGACTGCTCCAACGTTCAAAGGATGCGTTCTTACTGCGCTTATTGCTTTCATGCTAAAAAACCCCCGGTTTTTGTCATGCTTTGAATCTCTCCATTTTTCATCATTTCTTTTCCTCCTTACTTCTTATCTTCTTAGTCAATACAAAGTGGATTATTTTACTCAATGGCCTGCATTCTCCTATTTCTACATAGTCTCCAAGTTTTATTTCATTAATCAAACATTTTGGGACATGTGCATGCAATTTGCTCTTTAATCTTGCGTATCTTTCAAATTTAGGATAATAAATTATTCTTTCCCATTCTATTACTGCTCTCTGTCCAACTATCTTTGCAATTTCTCCTTCGAATCTTCTCCCTCTTACGCTGACATTGCCATGGTAAGGGCATCTATCTTTGCATTCAATTTCTGTTGCTTTTTGTTTTTTCTTTTCCATTTTTTTTCTATTCTATTGATTCGGATGAAAATCCAAGTGAAATAAGTTTTTCCCTAACTTTCTTCACATGTTCTCCCTGAAGTTCAATCTCGTCATTCTTAATCGTTCCCCCGCAGGCCAGCTGCTCCTTGAGCTGTTTCGCCAGATTCTTCAAATCAATCATCTTGGGATCTATTCCCGAGATAACTGTGGAGATTTTACCGTATCTTTTCTTAATGGGAACTACCTTTATTTTTTGAGCAGTCTTTGCGATTACCTCGCAAACACATGCTTCTTTTGGCAGTCCACATTTTGGGCATATCTCCATCGTTATTTGTTTGATTTGATTTGAGTATTATTTGTGATGCTTCTTCTCGCAGTCAATAGTCTCGCTATAGTCCTTTTAATCTCTTTGGTTTTTATTGAGGCGCCTTGTCCGGGTTTTATTTCCTTCATCAATTCTAATCTGAGTTCCTGCATTTTCTTTTCCATTTCTTTCTCAGGCATTGCTTTTATCTGATTTGATTTTAATATTGCCATTTTATTTTATTTCCTCGACTACAACTTCCTCATTTGTAGGGACGTTTATTCTGTCTGGGATTTTTATTCCACCAGGGAGTATTGCAACTTGAATTCCTGTGGCTCCAGGCTTTGTGTGAGCAACTGCCTGTGCCCTATTTACGAGGTTTGCAGTGTCTCCTGTTTTCTTAAGGTAACCATATGCAAATCTCCATGATCTTGCTTTCTCTCCAGGAAGTTTTCCGCTTAATATTAATTCACAGCCAAATGCTCCTGCCTGTTTTACCTTCTCCAAAAATTTGTATGATACTATTTTGAATGAATTTGTTCCAAAATTTTCAAGAGCCATTGCGATCTGATCTGCAATGTTCTGTGCATCAAATTCTGGTCTTTCAACTTCTAAAATTTCCAATTTGGGATTTTGAAGTCCGAATTTTTTCTTGAGAGTATCTGTCAAATCATTTATATTCTCCCCTCTTCTTCCGATTACCGCTCCAGGTTTTGAGGTAACTATGATTATTCTTTCACCCATTGGCGTTTTCTCTATCTTTATGCTGCTAAGTTTTCCCTTTCCAATGTGGTTCTTGATGAATTCTTTAGTTTTCAATTCATCTTTCTTCAATTTGATTATTTTTCTTTCAATCATGCTTAGAAATTCTCCCTGTCAGACTGAATTTCTGGCATCCTTAGAATTCTCTTAATTCTTGGACACTTGAAATTCTTATTTCTTCGTGTGCTAAAAATTTTATTAATTTTTATCATTTTAATTTTCCCGTTATTTCTAAATGGGTTCTTTTGAATTTTCTATGGTACTTTCCAGGCTTTCTTGGTCTTGGTGCTCTATCGGCCTTTGCATGGATCATTAATTTATCAACATCCAAATTTCTAGTAGCGGCATTTGTTTTAAGGTTCTTCAATAATTTTATGAAAAAGCCTGCAGCCTTTACAGGATATCTTCCAGCACCAATGTTTTTTCTATGCGGTATCTCTCCCTTCATAGGCACTGCTTTCTTCAGGGCAATTACATCTTCCAAAAATTTGATTGAATAATTAATCTTTCTGCCTTTTATAAAATTGCAAATTGCCATTGAATGTTTCATTGATATTGATGCATCACTTGCCCTAACAACTATTTCTTTTGCTTCATTTGCAGAGCTCGCAGGTTTTGCATTTTCTACTTTTGTTTCTGTTTTTTCCATTTTCATTTATTTGACTGATAGTGCTGCAGATGATCTTGTAGCTCCGATTCCAGGCGCGCTGTGCTGTACTTTTCTTCTTGTCAAGGAGAATTCTCCAAGATAATGACAAACCATTTCAGGAAGTATCAAAACTGGCAGGAATTCCTTTCCATTGTGGATGTATAATGTTAATCCAACCATCTGTGGGACAACTATCATGCTTCTTGAATGAGTTCTTATCTTCTTTCCACGAGCAGCTTTTTCAAGGCATCTCTTTACAAATTTTTCCACCTTGTCATACTGCCTCATTATTTTTCTTCTGGTTCTTGATGGAGAGATCTTTGCAAATTCTCTTACATCCATGCTTTTTAATTCATCAAGGGTTTTTCCCTTGTATATGAATTCCTTTGCCATGTTTATCTTTTGCCTCCCCTACCTGAACTTCTAGGTCTTAACAATCCTACCTTTCTTCCAGGTGGAGCCCATCTTGGAGCGATTCCGCTTTTACCCATATTCTTTCCCCTGCCGCTTCCGAATGGATGATCCACTACGTTCATTTTTACCGGAGATGTTCTAGGATATAATTTATTTCTTGCTTTCATCAAATGCCATTTCTTTCCTGCCTTGACGAATGGCTTCTCTGTTCTTCCTCCACCAGCAATAATCCCTATTGTGGCCCTTACATTTTTGTCAAAACATTTTTCCTGCTTTGATGGTAGAAGAACGAAAACATTTTTTTCATCTTTTCTTACGATAACTGCAGTAAGTCCACTTGCCCTCACTATCTGTCCACCATCTCTTGGCCTTTTTTCAATATTGCAAATATTTGTTCCAACTGGCAAATCTCCAAGAGGAATTATGTTTCCAGATTTTATTTCAGAGGCTTTTCCAATCATTATCTTCTGTCCTTGGTGTGTTCCCTCAACAGCGATGTTGAAAAATGTTCCTTTCTTTGATCTTATCATTGCCATGGGTGCTGAATGTCCTGAATCGCTTATGAACTTGACTATTTCACATTCTCCGTCTTCTGCAGGATAAGCCGGCTTTATGCTGTAGGCTCTTCTTCTTACTCTGTAGGTTGTGCCGCCTTTCCCTCTTGCCTGTTGTATTATCCTCTTTCCCATTTTATCATTATATCAACCCTAACTTGGTTGCCACATCAATGGCCGGGCTCTCCTCCTTGAGCTTGATTATTGCTGTCTTCTTATTATTTTTAATTTGTGTTGTTACGCCTTCAACTTTAACATTGAATGCTTTCTCCATTTCCTTTCTTATCTCTATCTTGTTTGATCTTCTGTCGACAAGGAAAGTTATTTTGTTTTCAAGTTCAAGCATTCTTATTGCTTTTTCAGTTGTTATGGGTTTTATCAATGTCATTATTTGGCTCCCAAGGCTTTCATTGAGCTTTCAGTGAATATCATAAATCTTCCAGGTTTTCCTGAAACTACCAAGTCTCTTATGTTCAATTCTGAGGATTTCTTAACGTCAAATCCTATTCCCTTTGCAATCTTCTTTTCAGATACGAGAATTATATTCTTTTTCAAAAGATCTGCTGCTTTTCCAAGTGCGCCAGCCATTGCTTTTTTCATTTCATTAATCTTTTTTATTTCAACTACTTTGTCTTCGATGATGACTGGGAAACTCAAACCTGAAAAATCAGTCTTTGGATAATTTTTCTTCAAAACATCCATTGAATTATTAAGTATCATTGCGGACATTAATGCAACTGCAACTTCCTTTCTGTTTATTTCTCCACCCCATGCCTTGAATGTCTTTGGAGGATGTGATTCTCTTCCGCCTCTTGCATTTGCTGCAAATGCCCCTCTTCTTGTGAATCTTGTCCCCTT
Organism: Nanobdellota archaeon; assembly: GCA_018829845.1. GTDB lineage: Archaea > Nanobdellota > Nanobdellia > Pacearchaeales > JAHJTO01 > JAHJTO01. The sequence continues at coordinate 4,963 of JAHJTO010000088.1, read as the reverse complement.
TCTTGACATAACCGTTGAAGGAGTTCTTGCTATGCCTATCCCATAAGATCCTTTCCATGCTCTTCTTCTGTGCTTGAAAATTCCATGGGCACTATGTTCCATTCCTGCTCTTGGATTCGACCCGTATGGCTGTCTTTCAGGATTTGCCAAGAAAACTTTCACTACCATGTCTTCTCTGGCTTTCTCTCCGAAGAATTTAGGCAGTTCCATGCTTCCATTGGATTTTCCATCACATGATAAAATTTGTGCTTTCATATTATCTCCATGACCTCAAAAGCCTGTTTAGTGGTTATCTTTTTTGGCCTTATTGCAGCAGTTAAAACTACTGGCCTTTTCTGAGCGCCTGAAACTGATCCCAAAACAACGCAATATGGTGAATTGACAAATCCATAGTTCTGCCATTCTGTTCTTGCCTTGCTTCCCTTCAATTCTGAAATTTCTTTTCCAATTTCAAGTACTTTATTATTATACTGCACTCTTGTGAAGAATCCAAGCTGTCCTGCCATCGGAGTTCTGAATGTGACTCTTGCTGGATGCCATGGTCCAAGTGAACCGGGTCTTCTTACTCCCTTTTCAGACTTGTGCTGTTTGAATGTTATTCCAAATCTCTTTACAGGACCTTGAAGACCCTTCCCTTTTGTTACAGCATGAATATCAAGCATCTGCCCCTTTCCAAAAACATCATTGACATTTATGTCCCTATCAATCATAGATTTAGCAGCTGCAAACTTTTGATTTATATCCCCTGTCAATGCCAATTCGATTATTTCAGGAGTTTTCTTCAATTTGGCTTTTCTTGCTGAAGAATAAACTATTAATCTTATGTCCTCATATTCATTTAATTTTCCTGAGAATTCGTCAAGGCTTTTGAACTGTGTTGGCATTCTGACTTTTCTTTTCATTTCCTTGTCTATGTTCTGGGATAAAACTTCAGTTGCAACTTTTCCATCTCTGTAAAATCTTACTGAGAAGATTTTCAAAGAAGGGCATTCTATGATTGTTACGGGGATTACTATGTTCTTTCCCTTTGTCATGGAGTTTGCTGTGGTGTCTTTTGCAACAGCAGAGGCCATTCCCACCTTATATCCTATAAATCCAAGAAGACCATTTTTTGATTCAAATTTTTTAGAAGAAAATGCTTTCCAATTAACTGAAGGTAAAATTTTTGCAGCCCTCTTTCTAGGCCAGAACTGCAGACTTCCTCTCCTAGGTACATGAAATTTTCCCATAGTTTTCCAAATATCTTATTATGATAATTTGTTTATTCTTTGCTTAAAAAAGTACAAGATTTTCTTAAGCCGGCGTTATGCCTTGTAAAAAATCTCCCATAATGCAGGGCATGCTCGGAAGCAAGGCTTCTGGGCACACCGAAAATTCTTTCGAATTTTTTAGTGTTTCTGGGGCTCTTGTTACAGAATTACTGAATTTTGACCCTTTAAATACATTGTTCTTTTTGAAAAAATTGCCCTAAAATCAAGAAAATCAGGCAATAAACTTGCTCTCATTAACTATCTCTTTTCCATCAACAATTGCCTTTCTTTTGACTATTCCCTTTCTTTTTGCTTTCAGTCTCATTTGCTCAGGATCTTTCTCCCCTACGGGCAAGATTATCTCCTGAATATTATACTGGTGGCTTATTTCATACTTCTTTCCTTCTGGAAGCCCATAAAGGAATTCTTCTTTCATATTACCCCAATTCTTTCCATCCAATTCCATAACACAGAATTTATCATTTACTTTTCCATCAGCACCCTTTGGATTGGGCTTTGGAAGCTTCTTCTTTATCTTTAATGAAACTCCCATTCCCTCGCAGTCCAAAAGCATGAAATATGCCTTCTGAGCAATTTCATGTATTCTTGAAGATTCCATATCCTGGTCTATTTCATATACTGTGGCAAGACCCTTCTTTTTTATGGTGAATGGAAGAGTTTCCTTTGACAATATGAGCCCTGTGCAATGCATCTTCGGTGTTGCAGATGCTGCAAGCATAACCATGTCATTTGCCATTTCAAAAGTAGAATTGAATTTGATCTTGTCAGACTTTCTTACCTTGAAGACTGCCCTGTTTTCGAATATTCCTTTACTGAATCTTACAAACTGCTGATGGGCAGCATCATCAACTTTTTCATCAATCACCCTCTTCAAAAAATGCATCATCATATTATTTCCCAATTTGGATTTATAAAGATTTCCTGCAAGATTTTTTGTGCTTTCCAATGGCAATTAAAAACCTTTATAAAATAATCCTCGTTGATATATCCATGGTTAAATCCAATCCTGTCAATAAGATTATTGCATTTGGCATATTCCTTGTGCTCGCAATTATTTCATTCCTTATCATCAAACCATTCATTGCAGGAATATTTCTTGCAATCCTGCTTGCATCCATATTCAAGCCAATATATCATTTCTTGAATAAATACCTAAATAACCCCTCAGTTTCGGCTTTTCTTGTAACTGTTTTATCACTCCTGGTCCTAGTGATATTTGCAGTAATCAGTCTAGAGATAGTAGCCAATCAAGTCATGTCTTTCTATGCATACACTAAGACCACGGACATCATGGCCCCACTAAAGGCAGTGATGGTAAAGATCATAGAAATCGACCCAACACAATTTTCATTCTTATTTGATGTGGCTCTTGAAAAGGGAACATCTTACATAATCAATTTTCTCAGCAATTTGGTATTCCAAGTCCCACTTATCCTCATGCAGGGAATAGTAACTTTCTTTACAATGTTTTATTTCTTAAGAGATGGGGATAAAATTTTGGATTATTTCAAGAGCGTTCTTCCATTCAAAGAAGAAGTAAAAAATAGGTTTATTGAAAGATTCAAAGAGGTTACGAATGGCGTAATTAGGGGATCAATCATCGTGGGGATACTTCAGGGAATAACTGCGGGAATAGGATTTTACATATTCGGAGTGAAAGGAGCATTTGTCCTCACACTCATCGCAATCCTCCTTTCAATACTTCCTCTCGGCCCATGGATACTTTGGATTCCAATAGGCATAGATATGCTCATTAGTGGAAAGACCCTTTCAGGAGTTGGACTTTTGATTTATGGAGCAGTTATTATCACTTATATAGACAATATCCTGAAGCCTTACCTCATAGGATCAAAAATTAATCTTTCTCCAGTCATAATTATCATAGGGATGCTTGGGGGAGCAATGGTGTTTGGATTTATCGGGCTTTTTGTAGGTCCAATAATCCTTTCATATCTCCTGCTGTTCATGGAGTTTTACAAATCTAGCATAAAAGAAGTCATATAATTAAAGTTTAGAATAAATTTTTCACCATTAAAAATAAAAAAAGAGGAAAAAAGCATGTTACTTAAAGTAAAATCATTAAAATTTTTGGCAGGAAGACCGGTTGCCATAATGAATTCTAAGACTGCCAAAAGGCTTTCAATATTTGTCGGGGAAAGAATAAGGATAAAGGATCATAAGGAGATTACGGCGATAGTTGATCTTGCCCAGGGTGTTCTGAAAGAGAATGAAATTGCACTTTCTAAAGAAATCTTTGATGAAATGGGGATTTCGGAAGGATATGCTGTTGAAGTTAATGCCGCTCCCAGGCCAAAGAGTGCAGAACATATTCTTGAAAAGCTCGATGGAAAAGAGCTTGACTATGAAAGTCTTTATGAAATCTCAGAGGACATTGTCCACAATGCTTTAACAGAATCTGAGATTGCATATTTTATTTCTGGAATGTACTTCTATGGGATGACTGAAAAAGAAACTGTATCTTTTACAAAGGCCATGGTGGCCACAGGAAAATCAATAAACATAAAGAATGCCGTAGACAAGCACAGCATAGGGGGAATAGCGGGAAACAGGACAACCCCAATTGTAATTTCAATATGTGCCTCAACAGGATTGATAATGCCCAAAACTTCATCAAGAGCAATAACATCTGCAGCAGGAACGGCCGATGTGATGGAATGTTTTACAAAAGTTGATTTCAATTCTTCTGAAATTAAAAAAATAGTGAACAAGGTTGGAGCCTGCCTTGTGTGGGGGGGTGCATTAAATCTTGCTCCAGCCGATGATAAAATCATCCAAGTTGAAAGAATATTGGGGCTTGATCCTGAAGTACAACTTTTAGCATCAATACTTTCAAAAAAGATTTCAATCGGGGCAAAAAAAGTACTCATAGATATTCCTTATGGGAAATCAGCAAAGGTAGATAAGAAAAAAGCCATTGAACTCTCACAAAAATTCAGAAAAATAGGGAACCTTCTTGGAATAAAAGTTAAAACCATGCTTTCCGATGGATCCCAACCAATAGGAAATGGAATTGGTCCTGCTCTTGAAGCAAGAGATGTTTACAAAATTCTTTCAAGAGCTGAAGATAAGCCATTGGATCTTGAAAAGAAATCCCTCATTGTTGCGGGAAACATGCTTGAAATGACTGGAAAGGCAAGGAAGGGGGAAGGACAAAAAAAGGCATTGGAAATACTTGATTCTGGAAAGGCATTGAAAAAATTCATTGAAATTCTTGAGGCCCAGAATGGCTCAATCAAAAATCTCGCCCAAAACATATTTCATGAAAATAAATCATTCACAATAAATGCCGAACGGTCTGGAATAGTAAGGGAAATATGCAATAAAAGAATAGCCTCCGTGGCATTCTCTGCAGGATGTCCTGCAGATAAATATGCGGGCATTTTCCTCCATATTCACAATGGATTCAAGGTTAAAAAAGGAGATTCCCTGCTTACAATCTACGCAGAGACAAATGAAAAACTTGGTTTTGCAAAGAAAACATATTTTTCTCTAAATCCTATTCTAATAAAATAAAAGAACGCCCCGAGCAGGAATCATCACTCTATAAATTTACCGACGGGAAGATTTTATCTGACAAAATTCTTAATAAAGATTTAGGAAACTGGGACAGGATTGAACTATTTTCTAAGAACAACATAAACTTTTCTTCCAAGTAAGTCCTTCGGAGCATC
>JAHJTO010000087.1 GCA_018829845.1 Nanobdellota archaeon | reverse complement strand
GGTTCGTCTTCTCTGAATGCTTCGCTTAGATGCTGCATATCCTTCTGATACTCTTTTTGATAATCTTCATTTCCCATGCAATTCTAAGCCTTTTTTAATATATAAATGTTACTATCAAGTGATGACAAATTAATCCCATCTGGGTTAAAGGGAATAGTTTTTTAACATTCTGTTATATGACTAAAATATGCAGGGGTAGCCAAGTGGTCAAAGGCGCAAGCTTCAGAGGTTTGTCTCTTAGTGAGTTCGCAGGTTCGAATCCTGTCCCCTGCATCATGCTTTCTTGGCATCTTTGGTGATATTATTATTTAGAAAAGTTTATAAAGTCTAGTAAGATTAATCTTACATGGCAAACATAAGCATAACCAAGATGAGCTCCAAGGGGCAGATTGTAATTCCCCTAGAAATGAGGGGGGAAATGCATGAGGGAGACAAGATTGTCATAATAAAGAATGACAATCAGATCATTCTCAAAAAGGTGGAGGATTTTGACGAGAATCTCAAGGAAGATCTTGAATTCGCAAGAAGGACTGAAGAGGCATGGAAGAGATATGACAAGGGAGAATTTGTCAGCATGGACTCTAAAGATTTTCTTAAAGCTCTAAAAAATTAGTGAAGAATGGCTATCATCTGCTATGATCCTGATTTTCTAAGAACTTTTAACAAGCTAGACAAGAGCATTAAAATAAAAGTTGAAAAAGCCTTGATTAAAATAATAGAATATCCCGAGACGGGAAAGCCTATGAGATATACAAGAAAGGGAACAAGAGAAGTTTATGTTTCTCCATTCAGGCTTTCTTACGCTTACATTCCAAGCGAGAACAAAATAATTATTCTTAATTTATATCACAAAGATGAGCAGCAATATAAGAAATAAAAAGAGAATTGTCCCCTTGTTCAAAAAAGTCAATGGGAAAAGAGTTCCTGTCTGTGATTATGGGGGGACTTGCACAAACAAAGCCTATCAAGAAGTGTATCCTTCTCTATGCAAGGGGAGTAAGAAAAGTGGGTGGAGTTATCTTTGTAGAAGGCATTTTGAGCAAGAGCAAAAAAGACTCAAATGGAAATTGCCTTGTTGCGGAATTGACTGATATTCTCTCTCGCATCCGTTCCTTCTCGACAATCCTTAAAAACCCCAACAGCATCGGTAAATCATAGGGCAGAATTGTTAAACTATATCGCTTTAGGATGCTTGAAGAGCGGGGAGTTTGTCCCCTGCATCATGCTTTCTTGGCATCTTCACCTGATGTCCCCAGGAATTGGGGCATCTTTCAGATAATCTGCAAAAATATGGGGGATATTCTCGATGCTATCCGTTCACTTAAGTTATATGCATTAGACCATCTCGCATAGGCTTTCCATCCTTTGAAGCTCTCCCTGAGAGTCTCCTCTTCAATGATGCCCTGTCTGAAAAGCTCAACCTTGCTCTCCATGTTCCTTATGTTTCTCTTTCTCAGAAGCCTGAAATGATAGAAGTTCCTGAATCCAACAAAATCAATCCCCTTGGATAAAGGAATTATCTTTGATTTGTCTGGATGCAGTTCTAATCTCAATTTTTCTCTCAAAAATTCATCAATCTCACTTTTCCATTCTTCAAGTTGTGCTTTTGAATGATGAAGAATGACAAAATCGTCAACATATCTGATGTAATGTTTCGCTTTTAATTGATGCTTTACAAAATAATCTAATTCATTCAGATAGACATTGGCAAAGAATTGGGAAGTCAGATTGCCAAGGGGCATTCCCTTTCCATTTTCATTAATAAAATTGTTTAAAATTTGGCGTATGAGCCAAATCAAATCTTCATCTTTTACTTTATTTTGGATTATCTCCAGCAGAATATTATGATTTACTGTGTTAAAATAATGCTTTATGTCTGCCTTCAGGCAAAAACCTCTAACAAAATTTTCATCAAATCTGCTTGATACAACCTTCCCATTCCCTGAAACCTTTCTCTTGAATTCATCAAATCTCCTCAAGGCATAAAGACTGCCCTTGCCTTTTCTATTTGCGCATGAATCACATATGAATCTCTTGTCAAAAATTGGCTCAAGAACATTTACAATGGCATGGTGAACAATTCTGTCTCGAAATGCAGATTTGCTTATTCTGCGAGTTTTGGGATCCCTTAGAATAAATGTTTTAAGGGATTCTGGCTGATAGCTTTTGGCTTTTAATTCTTCATGTAGATTTTGAAGGTTGAATTTCAAATTCTGTTCGAATTCAAGCACATAGGCTTTTCTTGTCTTTCCTTTTCTTGCCTTTTCATAAGCAAGACTTAAATTATTCAATGAGATAATCTTCTGATACAGATTATTGTAAGTCTTCATATTTGTTAATTATAAGGGCTCGAGCTATTCCGAGACCGTCGTTCCTGTTATCAGGGTCATTGTTGTTGCAGTTGAGGTTCGCCCTGTCAGAGTTCACGTTGAACCTGGCGACCGACAGTCATAGCAGATTCACCAAAATTGAAGCAATCTTCCACCACAAATTTAGCATTCACTCCTTGCTTGCCCAAGGCAGTTCATTATTACTAGCTATCTTTGTTGAATTTTATATCTGATTTTAAAAACCTTTAAGGCTAAAACCAGACCTAATGAATCTACGTGTAGCCCAAGCTCTTGCTTTTAGAGCAAGATTAGGCAGAGAAGATTATGATCAGAAGTATTTAATCTCTTTCAAATTTTTTGTGATGCGCCTTCGGCGCAGGGAAATACCCCGAGACCGACGTACCTGCCATCAGGGTCATCGTTGCTGCAGTAGAGGTCCGCCCTGCCAGAGCCCACGTTGAACCCGGCGACTCTTCCGTCAACTGGCTGCCAAAAATAAACATTTTTTCCTTGATTATAACTTTGACTCTTTGATTTTGATATAGGCAAACCTTGATTATTGAATTTTAAATCTACATAACAATCTTCTGTCACGCATTTTTCCAAAGGCTGTTCTGATTTGGCTATGAGCTTTCCATTTTGGATTTTATGCTCTGAAAGAAGGTAAAGTCCTTTGTTTCTCTTTTCGAACTTAGCATCAAGCCATTCTCCTTTCCAGCCGGATTGAGTTTTTTTCAGAATGTCATCAAGGATTTCTTTTGCTTCAGTTTTGTCTCTATGGTCGTTTTGAAGGTATTTCAGATATTCTGTGAATTGATAGATTGATGGCATGAATTTGTTGTCTTCCTGAAGTATTTTGTGGGTTTCATTCCATGATTTTCCCTTCAGAGTTCTTTCCTTTGCAAGATAAAGATTTATTGAAGGAACATAGATGAAGCCTTTCAAGTCTGATTTTTGGAGATTCTGAACTTTTGGAGCTTCGAGCTTTTCTTTTCTGATTATGGCTGGCTCTTTCTCTTCATTCACCCTTCTGGCCAAGTCTGGATCGTATCTTGATTTTCTAGGATTGCTGAAGATATTGAAGTCATTCATTTTTCTTTACTCCTGTAAACTTGATCGGACAGATCAATTACTTTATTTGCAAGGTCTTTTGCATTTTTTATGTATTCCACTCTAAGGCCTGCATTCTCCAGGTCATTGCATGTTTGATTTTTCCTTCCAATCTGGAGATGGAAATATTTGTGATTCCTGGCATTCTCCATGAATTCTTCCTTTATATCATTCCAGTTCCCGATGTTTCCATCAGATATTGTGAATATAAGATTTCCTTTTCCATAAAGCATCTTCTTTGTCTTTCCTATGTCAAGATAAGTATTCTGCCATTGGGGTCTCAAGGCCATTTTTTTCGCCTCTTCCAGACCTTCTCCGATTAATGTTCGGTCTGAGAAGTTAGCCAAAGAGACTTTGTTCTTGTGAAGAAGGTGATTTGACTTCAGATATTCAAGAAGTCCGTACCATCCAAGCAGAGCATAGTGATATTTGCTGTTGTCTCCCCATGGAATGATATTCTCATTTCCAACATTGTCTCCTCCGTTGGGATCTTCTTTCATTGATCCAGAAGTATCAAGAAAGCACATTCTTGCCTCTGGAAATCCTTTTGCAGTTGTCTTATAGTCAAGAGGGATTACTATCTTCTGCCTTCTTTTCTGAAGAGAGACTTCTCCTTGTTCATTCTGGCCGATTGAAAGGTGTCTTGGACTGTCCATGTTCGGATTGAACTGTCTTTTTCCATACCAGGATATTGGGAGATTTGCCTTCTTTGTGTATGTCTCTGCCTTTATGTTTAGCTTCTTCGCAAGGGCCTGATAAAGATAGTCCATTGATTCAAAATCGGACATCCAGGAGGGCTTTCCTTCTCCGGCATTGTGCCTTCTTTCCATTGTTTTTCTTTTGAAATCTGGAGAATACATCTGTCTGTCAAATGGATTTCCTTCCTCAGGGCATTCATTCTCTGAATCTTCTGGGTCTGCCTTTCCTTCCTGATTTTGATCGCTTTTGTGGCCCTTTGTGCCTTTTCCTGAATGATTTATCAATGGAAGGGCATAGCCCGGCTTCATAAGCCTTGAGAATTCCTCTGCAAAGATCCTTGCAGTTTCCTGCCAGTTAGCATTATTATTCAAGTATTGTCTTATTGCCGTTCTGTCTTTTGCTTCTTTTCCATTAATGTCCTGTTTCATATCAAGGCCTGCTCTTTTGATGAATGATTGGACAACTTCTCTTGCCTTTTTTGAGCTTGAGAAGTATGGTCTTAGCATTTTTTTATCTTCTTTTGTCCCGAAAAGGTAAAGATTCAATGAGACAAAGGCATCGTAAAATTCAGTATATTTCTTCTTTTCGGAATGCTCTCCTTGGTCTTCCCAGAACAAAGACATTCCCTTCAAGGATAGTCCTGACGCAAGGTCATTGTTTTCAATTACATCTTCCAAGGCATTTGCGCAGTAATGAAAGTCTGAATGAGAGAATCCTTTCTTCGAGAGTACAGAAGCTATCGGTTCGATTATTAGTTCAGCATGATTCTCAACCGTTCTTGGGCATCCATTGAATCCTTCGTATTTCTTGTGATTGACTTCGTGCCTTGATATGCTCTTGATTATCTCTTTTGCCTTTTCTTCTCCTTGCTCATTCTCATCGCAGTATTCTGGATTATATCTTATCTTGATTTCTGTTAGGGAGTTTGAATCTATGCCTGCTGAGAAATGGGGCTTTTCATGCGTTTCAGTGACCTTCAAATCTCCATCAAATCTTCCCTTGATGATCTCTCCTCTGGCAATGTTTTCAAGTTCTCTTTCAATTTTATTGGTTTTTGTTTTTTCCATGGTTATTTAGATTTTTGCGCTGCGCCTTCGGCGCACGAGAATACCCCGAGACCGACGTACCTGCCACCAGGGTCATCGTAGTAGCAGTCGAGGACCGCCCTGCCAGAGTCCACGTAGAACCAGGCGACTCTTCCATTTCTAGGACACCAAAACTTGATGTTCTCTCCTTGCTCATAATTCTGATTCTTTGATTTTGATGTAGGCAAACCTTGATTGTTGAATTGCAGATTGACAAAACAATCTTCATGATGATATTTGTCTAAAGATAGAGTATTGCTCCGAAGTTGTTTTCCAACAACCCTATGATTTGTTTCCATAGTCATTTTCCCTTTCTCTTCCTTAAACAAAGCATCAAGCCAGGTGTAGCATCCTTTTCTATAATCTGTTGAAAAATATTTCCATAAATCTTCTGTCTCTGATTTTGATAATGATTTTCCTGAACCATCATAAAGTTCAGATTTTCCATTATATGAATTTCTTACGTTAACAAAATGCGCCATGAAAACATCTATTCTTGGCATGAAAAGTCCGTTTTCTGCAAGTTTGAAATGAATGTCATTCCATGTTTCTCCCTTGAGCTCTTCTTCTTTTCTTATGAGAAGATTACGGCTTGGAATCTGGATGTAGTCTGAAAGATTGATATTTGCGGAAGTTTTTGGTGAATATGACTGAGATTCTGGCTTTTCAGGAGATTGAATGGTTTTCTTGATCACAACTGGTTCTTTCTCTTCATTCACCCTTCTGGCCAAGTCTGGATCGTATCTTGACTTTCTCGGATTACTGAAAATGTTGAAATCACTCATTTTCTTCCTCCTTGGCTTCCGGTTCAGAATCCAATGTAGTTATCTCTACTTGTACGAGGCTTCCTGCCTTGAGCATTTCTCTTAGATAAGTTGGAATGACAATCATATGGTTGTTTCCTTGCTTGGAGATCTTCTTTGTTATTGTTATTTTGTTGTTTGCCATTTTATTTTGTTTTCTGCGAACCGCCTTCGGCGGTTACCCTACGTACCCCGAGACCGACGTACCTGCCACCAGGGACATAGTCGCAGTAGAGGTCCGCCCTGCCAGAGTACACGTCGAACCCGGCGACCGATCCTGCTCTTGGAAACCAGTAATATAATTTTCCATCTTTTGTCTTTTGGGATGGAAGTCCTTGAGAATTTGCATTTTTAAGATAACTTTCTAAATCGATTCCAGGAGTTTTGTCTTCCATCAAGCAATCTTTAAGAGGCTGTTCGTAGTTTGCCTTGAGCTTTCCTTTTTCAAATCTGTGATCTGAAAGGAGATAAAGTCCTTTGTTTCTTTTCTCGAATTTTCCATCAAGCCATTCTGCTCTCCAAGGGTTTCTGACCGCGAGGATTTCATCGAGAATTGTTTCAGCTTCTTTTCTGTCTTGATAATCTGTTTTAAGATATTTTACGAATTCAACAAAATGTTTTATTGTTGGCATAAAGCAGTCTTCCTTGCTCATGATTTCATGACATTCATTCCATGATTTTCCTTTATATGATGTTTCCTTTGAAAGGTAGAGGTTTATTGATGGAACATAGATGAAGCCTTTCAAGCCTGCCTTTTGAGGATTCTGGATTTTTGCTTCTGGCTTTTCTTTTCTGATTATGACTGGCTCTTTCTCCTCATTCACTCTTCTGGCCAAATCTGGATCATATCTTGACTTTCTTGGATTGCTGAAGATATTGAAATCGGACATCTTATTCCTCCTTTTTCTTGGAATATTTTTTAGATACTCCTTCCAAAAATGAAGTCATATGAGATAATCCAATACTCCCATTGTCTGTGTATGGTTCGATTAGCTTTACTTTCTTTTGCTTCTCCTTTGAAAGCAAGGAGTAATCCCCTATTGCCCCGTCATATTCGAAGAATCTTGAAAAAACATTCCCTTTCTTTGCCTCTTCTAATGAAGCATGGATATAATCTTCATTCTTCCCATACTCTTCTCTCAAGCCGTTGATAGCATCTTCAATGAGCTTTCCTTCAGCGCCATTGTATTCTCGCAGGATATTTGGATTGACTAGTCCTACTTTTCCTGCCAGAGCGAATTTTGCTGCAGTGAATATTGCATCTGATGCGGAGATTTCAGCATTAGGGTCTTTCAAGGAGGCTGTGTAGGCGAGAGCATTGGCATAAATCCTTACAGCATCCTGTGTTCTAAGCAATTCATATGCATTGAAGAATTTTGACTTGCATTTATCGGAATGATTGCATTCAGGGCATTCATGCTCCCAGGAATCTCTGATTTTCTGATGGGGGCTGCCGTTTATGCAGTTTGAAGTTCCCATGCTTATTAGCTGCCAAGCAGCCAATTCTTCTAAAGAAGGATTTGAAGCAGATTTGTTTATATTTTTGTAAGCTTGAAGTATTTTATCAGTTATTCCTTGATTTTCCTTTCCGGATGAGACACTGTGTCTGGGATTTATGAATTCCCTATCTTCTAGAAGCATGTCTGAAAGGTCTTTCTTTGTCCTGCTGTAATGTCTCAAATCAAAGCAAAGATGGAATCTGCTTGCAGTAGCCCTTGTGATTCCGAAATTTCCATATTCCTCTCCTGTCTTGTCCTCCCCATTTATTGAATTTGATGTAGCAAGAAGGCTGAAATATCTGTTTCCGTCTCCTAGTTCTGTTCCAAGAGGATATTGCTTTCCTTGATGGGGCAGTATTCCGTCTCCAACGGGATAAAATGAAGACTGAAGTGGCTTTGGAATCGCCCCTATCTCTTCAACAAGCCAGTAGGGTTTGTTTAGGATGTCTATGTCGACTTCAACATTGGCCTCTTTGAGATTTATCTTTTTTGCAATCTGAGTTATGAGATCTGAGTTTTCTTCCATTGATGCTCCCTGTATGAGGATTCCATTGTTTCCGAAATAATGCTTATTGACAAGCTTTCCAAAATAAGATTTTCCTGTTTCAGAATGGCCCACGACAATTCCTGATAATCCTGAAAGGACAAATGCTTTCAAGGCATCTGACATGTCAAGATCAACAGAGCCTATTCTTCCGATCTTTGTGGAATATGTGAAAGTGGGAAGACTGAGGTCTTCGTATTTCAATTCTTTTTTGTCTTGTTCTTTTTTATCCATTTTTGTTTAGGTTATCAAGTTATCATGATAACTTCATGATATCTGCATGATTTTCAACTATTTAAATCTTTCTTTTTGTTATTACTTTGAAGTTACACTAATAAAAGGATTAATAAAAGGAAATATTTATATATGTTAATCTTAACATAATACTATGTCAATAATACCATGATAACCATAAAACAGAAGATATTGATTTATCTGATAGAGAACAAAGAAAGGACATTCAGCATAAATGAGATATCAAAAGCATTGAAGATAGACTACAAACTGATTCACACGAATGTGACTAAATTGCTAAAAGAGCATTCTATCAAGGTAGAAGATTTTGGCAATACCAAGCGGTGCAGTTTTGATAATGCATTTAATGAAGATGTGTACATTGCTGAGGACAATAGGAAGAAGAATGTGCTTAAAAACAAGAATTTCCTAGTAATGTATAATCAGTTAAAGGCAATAAACAAGCAGTTCATTCTTCTGATGTTTGGCAGCCAGATCAAGGGCACTGCAATAAAAAATTCAGATATTGATCTGCTGATTATCTCAGATGAAGGGGATGCAAGGAAAGTGGGAGAGAAATTGAGGCTGTTGCCTTATGATACCCATTTAACTCCAGTAACCTATGAAAGTTTTATGACTATGATCAAAAGCAAGGAATTTACTGCAGTTAGCGAAGCAGTTAAAAAGAATGTTATCTTCTTTGGAATAGAGGATTATTACAGATTATTAGAAAATGCTAAGTAAAGAAAGAATAAAAGAAGCAGAATCAAATGTCAAGACCTACTCGGAAGAAGGTCTCCTTAAGAAATCCTCTCCTGACCAGAAGGTAATCGAAATTCTGCTAAAGAATGCCAGAGAAAGCCTTGAAGTCGCAGATGATGTCCATCAAAAGGGAAAATCGGAATTATGGACAATAGTCTGCTCTTATTATTCAATGTTTTACTATGCAAATGCTGTTCTTCTGAAGTTTGGTTATAAGGTTGGAGATAAAATTGTCCATAAGGTAACTTCTGATGCGATGATTGTCCATATAAGAAAGAAATTGAAGGAAAGTTTCATAGAGGGATATGAGAAGAATAGAGATGAGGCCTTGAATCTTGCTGGGATAAAGGCGGATGAATTGATAGAATCTCTTGAATTTGAGAGGAACAAGCGAGGCCGTATCCAATATGAGACTATCGAGATTGAGAAAAAATCCAAAGCGAAGACCTCTTTGCAGAGAGCGAAAGAATTTGCATTGGAGATGAACAAGTTACTTCTATAGAACGGTTTGACCATAAAGAGTATGAAAGAAGATTCAATTACTGAATCAACGGATTCCCACATCAGGCTGTGATGACATAAAGGCGACCAACTTGTCCCCTGCATACTTGTAAATGGAAAAAATAAACAAATATGATGAGTTTTTGCATAAGATTCAACAGGCAAAAATGCAAGAGATATGGGATAATAAAGAAGATGATATTTGGAATGGCTACATCCATAAAATGAAAAGAAAGAATTTTCTGAAACAAGAATCTTTATAAAGTTTTTATATATGGAGTTAGCATGCAGGGGTGCCGGAGCGGCCAAACGGGCAGGTTTAAGGATTATATCTTTAATGCCAAACTTAAGGTCCTTCGGGGATGAGTAATCCTGTGGCTTAGTGCCTTCGCAGGTTCAAATCCTGTCCCCTGCATCATGCT
>JAHJTO010000011.1 GCA_018829845.1 Nanobdellota archaeon | reverse complement strand
CAAAAAACGCAAAAGTTCAGAGGATACCTAACATCGGCGAAGGCCATGTTAATTTTTAGGATTCATGCAACACAGCTTAATGCGGGAAAATGGTCTTTCATAAGGGTATACTGCCATAATAGTTTATAAATATTGCCCCATGTCTGAAATGTCGGAATATACTCCAGAACTGCTTCCAGGGTTCTGATCAAAATACTTGATTTATGATCATAAGATAAAAACTAAGGTTTTTGTGGATTACGCCAAGGTTCATTTGGATTATTGGCCCCACTTTTTCATATTCAGTAAAATAACCCATAAGGGTTTAGTGGATTACGCGATAATTCGTTTTTGAAGATTAGCCCCACTTTTCATAATTAATTCAGTTGAATTAAAAAAGAGCCGGGTTTTCATTAGTAGTTTAATGCCCGGATCACTTACTATCAAAAATTTCTAAGAAATCAAAAGTTTACTTCTTGCTCGAGAATTAAGTATACTTCCCAAATGAAAGTTTTGTTTTTAGTTTTTTGTTAATCCAAATAGACAACCCAAAATAATTCTTGCAATTTAATTTGTTTATAGAATCATTAATCAAATCTGTTCTAGAATCTTTGTTCAATAAAACATAAATACTATCCTCTGGAAAGTCTTTTATACTAATAAAATCCATGAATTGCTAAAGAATCAGGAGTATATGGATTTTATTATACACCATTTACCGCAACTTCATCCATTGGTTTTTTATTCTGCTTTTCAAAAAGAGTATACTGGCATTTTCCACAGAACAATCTGTCCTTTGTATTTGCTAAGAATACTCCTGGACCGCATCTAGGGCATGTTCTCTCTCTTATTACCTTGCCGCCTTCAATCTTGTACTTCTTCCACTTCTCACTAGGCTTCTTTGGTTTGCCCTTGATTTTTCCCCTCTTTACTACTTTTGCCATGCTAGATTATTTATGCAGCTGCTCCTTCAGCTTTCTTCTTTTCCTGCTCAGAAATCCCTGATTTCTTAGTGTTTTCAAATTCTTTCATTGACTTTTCGTCACTGTAAACATAAACTTCTACTTCAAAATCCTTTCTTCCAAACTGTTGATTGACCTTCTTTATCACCACCATTTCAGCAGGTGAGGAAGTCAATTTTGCAGCCTCTTCTTTTAATTCTATTTTTGAAGGGGTTATGGCTGAACTTCCCTTTAAGACTATCTCCTTTCTGCCAAGATATGGCTTTTCTATTTGTGTTAATATCTTTATTTCCATTTTTACCTAGGCAGTCTTAACGGCATAAACCCCGGCCTTTTTAATACCTATCTTTTGAGCGATTAGGGATTCTTCAGGCTTGAATATTGTTAATTTTCCTTTCCAGCTTTCAGTGAACTGTGTACCATTACATAAAGGGCAATTTGGTCCCGTTACAAATACCTTGCACTTTTTACATACTTTTTTTGACGCCATAATTATTTCTCCTTCTTCTTCTTTTCAGGTTTTTTCTCTCCAGGACCGGGCTTGTTCTTTGACTTTCTTTTATCATCTGAGATCCATTCAAGCTTTCCAAGGCCCGGCTGTCTCATTGTAAGGCCTATCTTTGGCTGATCTCCCTTATAGCTTATGGCTATTATTCTTGCCAAGCATAAATCATCGGATTTAAGAATTCTTTTTCCATTCTTACCTACAAGAGCATTACTTTTACTGAAGCTTACAAAATCATCCATTGTCTGGCTGACGTGGATCATCCCATCTATGCATCCAAGGTTCATGAATGCTCCAAAGTTTGTTATTTCCTTGACTTCTCCAAATACCAATTCTTGGATCTCTGGAATGTATGTCAAGATATTAAAATTGCACTTGTAATAAGCTGCCCCATCTCCAGGTATGATTATCCCCTCTCCCACATTTAAAACATCAAGAACCCCGATAGTCACTCCGAGTTCCTTGTCTATATGGTTAAGATACCTATTCTTAAGCTGTACGGATATCGCTTCTTCGACGGGAAGTGCAAAGAATTCAGGAGATACCCTTACATAATCTTCGATTTCTACTCTGTAGAACATAGTTTAACTATTTTTTTTGGTTTTTTAAACCTTTCCCCATGCTATTCGAGGAGGTTGATTGTCAAGGTTCTCAGAAGAGAATCTTCTGGAACTGCCAGAAGCTCTGCTTCTAAGCAGGAACCTTGGTTCCTTACACGAAAAAATCCTTCTTTTGTCTTATCTTCATTATTCTGACCCCTGCTCTAGAAAGTCTTTCAGAAAGTTTCTTATCCATTGTTGCAACCTTTATCTCACTCTTTCTTTCTGAGGCAAATTTGAGTATGGCCTCATCAGTTTTCCTTTCCTTGATCTCAAACGTTTTAATATTCCACCTTTTTATCATTTCAAGTGCCACAGAAGAATCTATCCTATCATTTCCTGCCATCGACAGAGTTTCCAACTCCCTCATTATGGGGCTTATGAGTATAAGTTCAACATTCATTTCCTTTAATTTGTCAAACAGTTTATATTTTGCAGTATAAATCCAAAAGTTTGTGTCAAGCAGTAGCTTCATTCTGCTCAAAAGCATAAAAGCTTTAAATAAATATTCCTTCATGATTTGATGCCTGAAATTAAAGAGGGGGAGAATTTATTGGATATTCTCAAGAGAACAAAAGCAGCATTGAATTCCAGAGATGCAGTTCAATTGAAGGATCTTAGCAATAGAACTATTCACACAGCAAGCATTTATCAAGACCCTGACAGTATTGCCGTCGCTGTAATAGTATATTCTCTTTCAAAAATTATTGAAAGATCAGATTATTCTTTTTATAAGGGATGGTCTATATTTATGAAGATTGTGAATCACAGCATAGAAAAATCAGTAGAATCTCTTGAGGAAGAAGATTACAAAGCATTCAGGGACAGCATGGTTAATATAAGAAAAGCTGTAGACAAAATTTCTGGAAATCTCAAATTCTCAATACAAGAAGTATTCTACAGAGCAATGATAAACAAAGCTTCTAGATTATATGAACACGGAATTTCAATAGAGCAAACTGCAAACATCCTCGGTGTTTCATTGTTCGAGCTTTCAGAATATGCTGGAAAAACCGGAATTTCTGAAGTTCCTCTCAATATAACTATGCCAATTGAAAAAAGATTCAAAACAGCGTGGGAATTTTTATCATGATTTTGATCATTTCACAAAGTGGGATGCAGGGCATTAAAATGCTTAGAAAGCAGAGCTTTCTGGCATGCCGAAAATCTGAAAGATTTTCAAGCAGCCCGCAGGTGGCCTTTACATGAAGTATCTCATATTCGATTCATCTAGCATAATTACTCTTGCAATGAATAATTTCCTCCATATATTGGATAAGTTGGGCGAAGAGTTTGACGGAGAATTTTGTATAACTTCTCATGTAAAAAATGAAGTAGTAAACAATCCTCTTAAAATAAAAAGATTTGAGCTCGAGGCACTGAATATCCTTTCTCTCATCAAAAGAGGAATCATAGAAGTGAAGGAATCCAAGGATCTTGAAAAAGAGGTTCAGAAGATGAAGATTTCATTGAATTCTCTTTTTGTGACAAACAATCAAAAACTTAAGCTGTTTCATGACGGAGAAGTGAGCTGCTTTGCTCTTGCAAATCAGCTTATCAAAGAAGGCCATGAAGTTCTTTTAATAATTGACGAAAGAACCGCAAGAATGGTAATTGAGAATCAGGAGAATCTGAGAAAACTTTTGGAAGATAAACTACACACAAAGGTGGACACAAGAAAAATAAACCTTAATTTCATAAAAGGCCTAAAAGTGGTTCGTTCAGCTGAATTAGGCCTTGTCGCTTACAAGCAAGGATTCATTGAATTGCCTGCTTCAAAAGACCAAGCCATTGAAGCTATCCTCTATTCCTTAAAATACAAAGGATGCTCAATTTCCCATATAGAAATTGAAGAGGCAAAGAAACTTTTCTAAACATCACTTTTTTAAAGTTTTAATATGCAATTTAAGAAGATAGTTAATCGTATCTACAAAATAGGTACGAGTATTTAAATACCTCAAAACACGTTCATTATAGTATGATCTGGAAAAAAGAGGAATTAGAATATCTAAAAGAGAATTATCCAAAAAATATTCCTTTAATCGAGATATCTGAAAAAATCAGTAAAACTTTAAGGGCAATACAACATAAGGCAGCAAGGGAGGGCATTTCTAGACCAAGATTTCCATCTAATAATCCTAGTGAAAAAACTCCTAGGAAAATAATAGATGAGAGATATTATCAAAGAAATAAGGATAAGGTCTATAAAAGAAAAGTATCGAGAAGATGGAATCTCAAAAAGGAGGTAGTGGGCATTTTGGGAGGTAAATGCCAAAAATGCGGATACCATAAATGCATCGCCGCATTGGACCTGCATCATAAAACTAAAAACAAAGATTCTTCTATTACTCTACTAATCAATAATTCCTCTAGACAAAAAGTTTTAAAAGAAGCAGAAAAGTGCTTACTATTATGTGCAAATTGCCATAGGGAATTGCATTATGGGGACCATAGTTAAATGGTATAATTGACCGCTCCAACCAGATGGTCAGCTTTGCTGATCCTTGAAGAAACGGTCAGTCGCGGGTTCGATTCCCCCTGGTCCCATCCCTTTTCCCAGGATAATTTTCTTTCATTAACGTTTCTTTTTTAAAAGAAAGGTTACCGACGACGAAGGCTTTTTAAATCCCTTTCTCTTTTATAGATAATGGTAAAAAGGGATGATATGAAGATTCTTATCGAGAATGAGATAGAAATGCAAAAGATTCTCGCTGACCTTTCTCTTGATATAAAAAACCTGACCTCTGAACTTTCAAAACTCGTCGAACTTTTCAAGGAAGCTTCTAAAACCCTCTCCGATGAAAAAATCTCCAAGGATATTGAAAAAGAAGATATGAGGAACATGGGGGACAATGTGGATACCCTTGTTGATCAAAATAAAACCATTGCAAAAGGCCTATTACTAATGGAATCTGCAATGAGGGAAAATCTCGAGAGAAAAAGAGAGAGTTCATTCTAAATGGAGTCATTATTAAAAATGAATATACTATCCGACTTAACAAGACACCTCATAATTGCTTCTAAAAATTTGAGAATAGAGCCAAAATTAACACCCCTCCCTGTTTTGTCATCAAATGGATTCTCCAAGGGAAAACCCCATCAAATTTTGCCCCCAAAGCCCTTTCATGAAGCCATTATGCCCCCCCTTATGATTCAAAAACAAGAAATAAAACCATTATCTATTGAAAGTCTTGCAACGTCATTTCCCCCAATGTCTTCTACTCCAAGGCCTTCCTTCAATTTGGGAAGCATAGAACAATTTGCCGAAGATAATTCTGTAAGCACAATAATCTGTGATGGCCCCATGAAACCTGTTAAAATAAAAAGAGAAGGGAAGTTGGAACAAACCTCGGTTATGTTAAGCAGGCCAGAAATAGATCATGTTATTAACGCCTTTTCACAAAAATCTAATCTTTCAATAAAGCCAGTGTTTAGGGCAAAGATGGATAACCTTTCAATTCTAGCATTAGTTTCTTCAATAGAAAGCAGATTCATGCTGACCATAAATCATTAAAATTTTTTTTCACATAATCTTCTGATCTGATTTCAGGGAAAGCGGGCTTCTTCCCTATCATTGTCAAAGGAGTGGCGCCACTATTCTCAACGTAATGCATCTTTATGCTTCTCATTACCAAAAGATCCCTTATTATTACTACAATAAATGCAGTCAGTAAACCCCATACAATCCACTGAAGATATGCCCATTTCATGTAATCCCCCATTCCTCTGAAGAATTCAGAGGAAGCTGCAAACATTTTTCCAATCCATGAAATAAACTTGCTGAATATGCTTTCTTTTTCAATTATGGGTGCAGGAACTTCAATCTCACAATCTTGACTTTCTGTAGGTTTGTTTTTCAAATTCTTGCAATCATTCGCATCATAACAAGTTCTTGTTTGACTTCCCTCAATGCATTCACCCCAATCCCCGCATTGCCAATCATTTTCACATTTAGGCGCAGGAAGTGTTACATTAGTTATATTTATTGTGGGGGTTACTATTCCACCACCGCCACCCCCTGAAGGAGTTACCGGGGTTGTAGGGGTTTCTCCAACTGAGTAAACTGTGAAATGTGTTACATTGAAGGTCAGATTTCCGCCAGTGTAATTTATTGGAGTGCATATTGTTGGGGGACATAGAACATTATCCATCAATATTTGAGGATGGATGTAATTAAGATAATACAAGTTTAATATTGCTGATCTGTTCAATTCAGGAGCCAATATGCTCTTTATTTCTATTCTATTGAAAGATATGTTAACATTCGCATTAATGTCACTTCCGTTGCTAAGATCAATTATCTGTGTGAAGTTAATCATCCCATATGATGGGTTTTCAAGGATAAGATTGGTTATATTTGAAATATCGACAGTAGATAGATTTGTTGTGCTTCCAGAGAATTCAGAAGTATGATACACTTCAAATGTTCTGTTTCCTGATTCTCCAACATTCCCATATTCATCAGAACATCTGATACTCCAGTTGTAAAATCCATCTGATAGGCTGGCTGCAACAAAACTCTGAGTAACTCCTCCAGTAATGCTTGCATTAGTCATATTCACTTCATTATTTAATATCAAAGAGCAGTTTGCAATGTTGCTCAAATCAGTTACATTATATTCCAACAACATTCCTGGAACTGCAGTTCTCAAATGATCGGGGGTTATTAGAATTACTATGGGATCAGTTGAATCAATCGCATCCACAAATAATGTTTTGAAACTTGAAGTGTAGTTCTGGGTTTCATTGTAATTTGCAGTTATATTATATCTACCAATGATTCCAAAGTAAGTGTAATTTGATATGTCTATTCCCTGATTTATCAAAGTTCCATTATTATACAATTTAATTGAATCCTCTCCTGCCTGAAGAGATGCATTAAGCCATATTGAACTTCCAAATTCAATTGTAGCATTATCCTCAGAATTATTAAGATATAATCTTACTATGCCCATTGCCTGAGTAACATTTGCAAATCTTGTTATTGTCAATTCAGAATAATTCTGGCTTTCAGCAATAACTAAAGTGAAGTTGTAATAACCTGCAGCAAGATCTTGATAAATGTTATTTGATGAAGTTATAATAGCTCCATTTCTGTACAATATTGCAATTCCAGTTTCATTAGTGAATGATGCATTGACTTGTCCGGGATAAACCAATGTGATATTATCATCAGTTCCATTAAGCAACAAGCTTCCAATTCCTGTTGCTTGGATAACTTCAAATGTCCAAGGATCGGTAACATTCATATACCCAAGACTATCATTTGCATAACTTTTCCAATAGAATGTTCCTGCTGGAAGAATTGCTGAGAAGTTGTAAACTCCGGATTCGAGATAAGCCATGGTCTCATTCTTAGATGCTCCAGAGAAATTACTTTCAAACGACACGCTGTCAATGAGGCTGGCGTCTGTCCAAGTTATATTGAATGAAGAAGCTGTAGAAGGACTATATGGTGAAACAATAATCGTTGCATTGTTGCTCCATTGTGGAGCAGTTGTATCAACTGTGAAGTAAATTGAATCATTCAATCCCCAATTTCCGGCAGAGTCATTTGCATAAAGCAATAATTGGTGGCTCCCATCTTCAACTTCTAGAGAAGTGTTTATTCCGGATAGCGTTACATTTGTTCCATTGTAATTCACAATCCAAGAATCAACAGTCTCATTGGCTGTTGCATTGAACCATATGGTATTTGTGTTATATGTTGTTCCATTCTCAGGACTGACTATTGATATTGAAGGAGCAATTGTGTCAACAGTGAAAGTTACTTCAGTGCTATTGAAATTTCCCGCAGTATCATTTGCATAAACAGTCCAGTTATTCACTCCTTCAACTGAAGTTATTTCTGTGATATTTGCCCCACACCCCCCTATTACTGAAGTATTTGTCTGGCCGTTATTTAAAGAATACCAGCAAGATCCTGAAGTGTCATCGATTGTATAATTCAATTCAGTCACATTGTTATGGTATATCCAGTTGTCTGCAGGATATACTATATTCACAACAGGAGCAATCAAATCAGATTCAGTAACATTCACATAGATAATTCCTGAATTCTCATTTCCAACAGTGTCATTCACTGTTATGTTCAGCCAGTAGATCATCACATCAAGAGCAGTCTCATTCTTCAGAACCCCATCACAGTTGATGCTGAAGTTCACATTGTCATCAACGCTGAAGCAATCAACACCGACATAGTTGTCAGTTGCATTAATATCATAATACACTGATTCATTGTTTAACACATTAATATTGTCAATGTCTGTGAATTCAGGAGCAATTGTATCGACTCCGAATTCAGTTTCATTAAATCCCCAATTTCCAGCAGTGTCGTTGCATGAGAACACGACACTGTGTCCAATCTGAGTCATTGATGAGTTTGTGAAATTGAAATCATTTCCATTTAAATCCATGCTGATGTTGTCAGCTCCATCCAAAGACACCAGGCACGATACTGCGTCAACAGATGTCACATTAAATTCAATTGTGATATTTGAATAATTCTGAGCAAGAGGAGAGTTGATGATCACATCAGGAGCAATCAAATCAGATTCAGTAACATTCACATAGATAATTCCTGAATTCTCATTTCCAAGAGTGTCATTCACTGTTATGTTCAGCCAATAAACCCCCACGGCCAATGAAGTCGCATTATCCAAGAATCCTGTGCAATCAATTGTGAAGTTTTCTGTATCATCCACGGTAAAGCAATCCACTCCTACTCCTAAATCTGTTGCATTAATGTCGTATTCTAAGGATTCGTTATTGTATCTTGTTTGATTATCAAGATTGTCAAATGAAGGAGCAATTGTATCTAAAACAATGACATTTATATCAGTCCAATTGACATTCCCAGCACTATCATTTGCAGTGGCATTCAGATAATATGTTCCATCAGGCAAATTGGTGAAGTTGAAGAACAATGGATTATCTGATGAGACTGTTCCATTTATCCAACCGCTTTCATTGTACAAATCAATCTTAGTAGTATTAAAGTGGGGGTCATTTGCACTTACATTTACTTCTATGAAATTCTGCGAATAATTTCCAGGCTCAGTTGTTGGAGGAACGAATTGGACAAGAGGTTTTGCAGTATCCAAAGTTAAAGTATAATTCCCTTCAACACTCCAATTGCTCTTTCCAGCAGAATCAGATCCTAAACAATTCCATGTCCAATTCCCATCATAAGGTAATTCATATGTCCAATTTGTCTCATTGAATATTCCTGTCAATAATGTCGTATTTGAATAATTCAAGATTCCACTTGAATTCCAGATGTACAAAGTAAGATTTGAAATCTCAATATTAGTCATATTACAACTGAAATTCTGAGATGAAATATTTGTCATAGTTTCATTTGAAGGACTAATCAAATGAACAACTGGAGCAATCGTATCATTAACGTCAAATGTCATTGAAGTTGAATTGAAGTTTCCAGCAGAATCATTCGCCCACAAGTTTATTACATAAGTTCCGGTAACGCTCAAATTCTCAGGACTGCTCAAGTTTACATTTCCTGATGATGAAGTGGAGCTGAACAACAATGTTTCATTTGGATATGTCACATTGAATAAAACAGATCCAGGATAATCATCACTAACAGTCCAATTAATATTGATAGATTCGATTCCAAATTCAACCTGTGTTGAATTCTTTCCAATAATTGTTGAAGGAGAAGTTGCATCAAGTGTTAAAGTATAATTCCCTTCAGCACTCCAATTGGAATTTCCGCTTTGGTCATAACCCAAACAATTCCATGTCCAATTTCCATCATAAGGCAGATCATAGGTCCAATTCGTTTCATTGAACGTCCCTGTCAGCAAAGTAGTGTTTGTGTAATTCCTATCTCCCGTTGAATTCCATATATTCAATGTCAGATTTGCAATCTCAGTGTTGCTGATATTGCAAGAGAATGTCTGTGCCGCTCCATTCGTCACAGATTCATTAATTGGAGAAATAAGATGCACTTCGGGAGCAGTTGTATCCTTCTCAGCCAGAGGCGCAAATACACTGAAGGAAGTGATATTAGCATAAACCACTTTACTTACATTATCAACACCATTGACTGAAGAAGTTGTATTCGCTAAGATCCAATTAGTGCCGTTGTACTTATACATTTTCAGATTAGTTTCATTTTCTCCGATTGTTTCATTAGTGTATGAAATATTCAATAAAACCCATGCGGGAGTCATATTTGTTATATTTAGATACTTGCTGACATTGTAAAATTCCGGGCTGAGGATTGCATCAGTGGAATTTATGGTTATGGATCCACCATAAGTAAAGCTAGCGGTCGTTGGGTATGATGAGGAGTTAAATGTCATATTTGTACTTTGTTTCTAGTAGCTTCTGCAGAATAGAAATCCATTCCAGATCTTGAGAGAATATTATTAGCAAGGTTATTGTTTGAAGCATTTAGAAGCGCTATGCCAATCCCATTCATGTTCATAAGATTATTTGAAAGAGCAGTATAATTGCTGGAATTAAGATATAATCCACAGTCATACTTGTTTATAGTGCAATTTTTAATGGTAACATTGTTGCGCCCGCTTAAAACAATTCCATTATTGATGCAGGGGGGCCCTAGGGGACCCGGAGGACTTTTTCCAGTTATGTTGTATCCCTGACAATCCAAAGTGATATTATTCTCTAGGATATTGAAACAAGTTCCGGAAGAATTCATATTTATTGATAGAGTGTAAACGGCATTCTCAGTGGTCAAATTCTTGCATGAAGTGACATTTGCATTGTCAACGCTAAACCATATCGAATCATTCAATCCCCAGTTGCCTGCAGTATCATTTGCATAAAGCAATAAATTATAATTTAAACCATCTTCAACAGTTAATGAGCTGTTTATGTTTGGCAATGTTACATTAGTTCCATTATAGTTTACAATCCAAGAACCAACTGGCTCATTCGCAGTTGCATTGAACCATATTGTGTTTGTGTTGTATGTGATATTCTTTGGAGAGATCACAGATATCATAGGAGCAATTCTGTCCAAGCGCAAGGTATAATTCCCTTCAACGCTCCAATTACCATTTCCAGAAACATCGTAACCTTTGCAATTCCATTTCCAGTTCCCATCCTCGGGAAGCTCGTAAGTCCAGTTTGTCTCATTGAACTCTCCAGTCAGCAAAGTCGTGTTAGTGTAATTCTGCGATCCTGTCGAATTCCAAATGAACAAAGTAAGATTCGCAATTTCGGTGTTGCTGATGTTGCATGAGAATGTCTGTATCGCCTGATTTGCTATTGTATTATTTTCAGGAGAAACCAAATGAATGACTGGAGCAGTTGTATCCATCTCAGCCAAAGGAGCAAACACGCTGAAAGAGGTTATATTTGCATAAACCACCTTACTGATATTATCTACACCATTAATTAAAGAGGTCGTATTTGCAAGTATCCAATCCGTGCCATTATGTTTATACATCTTCAGATTATTCTCATTTGCTCCAATTGTTTCATTAGTATATGAAATATTCAATAAAACCCATGCGGGAGTCATATTTGTTATATTTAGATACTTGCTGACATTGTAAAATCCTTGACTGTCTAGGGCATTTGCAGAACCAACTTGAATATTTCCATTGTATGTGAAGCTGGCCATTGCGGGAGAATCTGAAGAATTGAAAGTCATGTTTGTAATTGTATTGTCCGATGAACCAGATGAATAAAAATCAATGTTTAAAGAGCGGACTAGATTATTAGTGAGGGTGTTGTTGGAGCTGGAGAGGAGGTAAATGCTGTAAGTATTGATACCTGCATTATTTGCAATGATTGTGTTATTTATGAAGTTATTAAAAGGGCTAGAGTAGAAATAAATTCCCCTAGTGTTACCATTTGTATTTATTATATTATTTAATATTATATTCTTTTGTGAATTACCAAAGAAAATAGCATCATCATCATTACCATAAGTAGTTATTTTGTTTTCTGCAAAACTGCTATTTAATATTAGATCATTATATATTCCTATACTCCTTCTTGTTGTTATGGTGTTATTCAAAATAGTGCTATTTGAAGCAGATTTTATATAAATAGCATAAGAACTTGCACTTGAAACAGTCGAGTTATCTTGTACAAGCTTGCAATTTTTTATTGTTGCATAATTGTAATCAGAAATATTAATACCCATACCTCCACTGCTTGTCATTTGTGAATAATTAATTATATTTCCTTGGCAATCTAATGTCACATTGTTCGCTTTAATATATAAACAGCTTCCAGATGAATTTATCTCCTTTTGCAGTTTATAGCTCATATTTGCTGTTTTAAGTTCTCTGCATATTGTCACATTAACAGTATCAATAAAAAAGGTGACACTATCTTGGCCTGTGATTCCTGCAGAATTATTCGCATATGCCATAACTGTCTTCCATCCCTCACTAAAATTGTAAGGCTGGGGGCCTGTATAACTTAAATTATCAGTTCCATTGTACCACCATACATTAACAGCATCAGAGCTATTTGTTATATTAATCAAAATTTCTTTTGAATTATAAGTTATATTTTGAGGAGATACAAAAGCAACATATGGTGGGGTTTCTTGGCTGCTGTAAGTTGTGAAGTCAGAAACATTAAAAATAAATGTTTTTGTTGTTGAGTTATAATCAATTTCATAGCATTTTGGCTCAGAACAGACAACATAGTTTCCATTATCAGCGATATCAATAATTGGCTGAGGATTTATGAAAGTAAGATTTTTGAAAGTTATCTCAGCAGAAGTATTAAGGAATTGCAGGATTGAAGAGTTAAGGAATGTTTTGTTAAAAGAGAGAAGAAAGTTAGAATTGTTTACATTGCTATTTATTGGAATGGTGATGGTTAAAGGGAATCTTATGCTTGCATTATCAGAAAAGAATGTTGTGTTTGTAATATTATTATTGTTTGCATCTTTATCAGTAGAAATATAAACTCCCTGGCTCATAATCCTATTATTGATCAGGGTGTTGTTTGCACTTTTCCCAGAATCGGCAAAGGTAATGCCTCTAGCGGAAGGATGAGTCATAATAATTTCATTATTTGTTATGTTATTTTTTATGCTAGGAGAGTATGATGCGATTACTTTAATGCCAAAAGGAGAATTAGTATAAGTACTATTAATTTTATTGCCATTTAAAATACTTCCAGAAGTCGAATCAATAGAAATTCCATAAATATAATCTTTAATGTTGTTTCCTTCAATTGTATTATTTACACTGCTCCATCCACTATACTCTACACCAGGCCCTACAAGATACAAACCATCATAACTTTTTCCTATTGCCTCAATACTATTATTAATTACAGTATTGTTGAGCCCATCTTTGAGATATATGCCTCCTCCTCCAATTGTTGAAAGATTATTGTTTTTTAGGATACTATGATTACTATAAGAAACTAAATTAATAGCATAGGTGCTTGAGCCATTTGTTGAAATATTATTGTTGCCAACAACAGCTCTCAGACCACCTTTAATGTAAATTGCAGGAGCGTTGGAGGTAGATGAATTTCCCTTAATGATGTTGCAATTTCTTATCACAACATCGTTATATCCAGTGACATTAATTCCATATCCAACAACTGACTGAGAATAATTTATCATGAATCCCTGGCAATCCAAAGTCACATTGTTCGCCTGAATATTAAAGCAGGTTCCAGAGGTTGTGACAGAATTGTTGAGATAATACAATTGATCTGGAATTGTCAGATTCTGGCAGTAGGTAAGATTCGTTTCAAATGGAATCTCGGCCAAAGGAGCGAAAATGCTGAATGAAGTGATGTTTGCATAAACCACCTTATTTGTAGTGTCTACACCATTGTAATCAGAAGTTGTGTTTGCAAGTACCCAAGCAGATCCATCATATTTGTACATCTTCAGATTGCTTTCATTTGCTCCTATTGTGTTCACATAGGAAATGTTCAGCAAGACATTTGCCACATCGCCAGTTATGTTGAGATATCTGCCCACATTGTAGAATCCTGGGCTTAAAATGGCATCTGCAGAATCTATTTTAATGGTTCCGTCGTAGGTTAAAGAGGCAGTTGTTGGAAATGCGGAGGAGCTGAAAGTCATATTTTTTAGGATATTTCCAGAAGATGAATCTGAATAGAAATCCTCGGCCAATGACGAATTAACAATGTTTGAGGTGAGAGTGTTATTAGAGGAAGAGCTCAAGTAAATTCCGAAGGCAGTGTTTCCAGTAGTAGAGACTTTGTTTGATGTGAGATTGTTGCCGGAGGAAGAGCTCAAGTAAATTCCAGAGGCACTATCTCCTGTGGTGGAAATATTATTTGATAAAAAGCTGTTGTTGGAAGAAGAAAATGATACATCGATCCCATGGGCGCTTAAATTGGCCGTTGAGATTGTATTTGATGAAAGAGTATTATTGTTTGAGGAAGAGCTCAAGTAAATTCCATAGGCACTATCTCCTGTGGTGGAAACATTATTTGATGAAAGAAGATTATTGGAAGACGATTGGAAACGGATTCCGTAGGCGCTTGAATTGATTGTGGAAATGGTATTTGACGAAATATTGTTATTGTTGGAAGATAATAGCCGGATGCCATGGGCATCGCTTCTTGTTATGGAGATATTATTGGAGAGTATGCTATTATTTGAACAAGAATCAAACTCCAATCCACTATCCGTTCCATGGACAACGAGATTGTTTCCTTTTATAGTGTTATTATGTGATGAAACGCCATAGATTCCGTATGATCCTGATATGAATACATTGTTTAAGATAGTAGTATTTTGGCTTGAAAGTAATCTAATTTTTGTATTAGCATCATTGCTTTGAGTGAAATTATTGTTCAAAATCAAACTATTCGAACTTGGATTAAACTCTATAGCATAGGCACCATATGTCGAAGGATTGCCTTGCAGGAAGGTACAATTTTTTATTGTAGTAAAATCTGCAGTGCTCCGTACCCCATACCCTTCTGCACCAGGGTTTGTGTAGTTGATTGTGAATCCCCCACAATCCAAAGTAACATTGTTCGCCTGAATATTAAAGCAGGTTCCAGTAGAATTAACCGAATTGTTCAGATAGTAGGTCATGTTTTCCTGATTCAATGTCTGACATTCAGAGATGTTCTGCTCTGTCACCGGGGGAGCCGGCGATTCCTGTGCAGCATAAGTTGTAAAGTGGCTTACATTGAAGACAAATGTCCCAGTAGTGGAATTATAACTCACGTTCTGGCATACTCCCGGAGGACATACTTCAGGAGTTATATCATCCCACATTACCATTATCTGGGGATTATCAAAAGTTAAATCATAGAAAGTGATTTCAGCACTTTTATTAAATGATATTATGTCTGTGCTATTAACAAAAACTTTGTTATAAGATAAGTTGAAATTATTCAATTCATTAACATTTGTATCCACTTCGAGAGTTATCGTTTGAATATAATTTACTTTTGTGGTATTTTCTATAAAGGTGGTATTAGTCATATTATTTCCAGTTGAAGTGCCTCCAGTAAAGATATATTCTTTATAACCACTCCATCTTTGTTGTTCAGAGATAGTTGTCCCGAACAAAGAGTTATTCGAACTGTCAGCACCAAAGTATAATCCCCATTGTTTACTAGAGACCAGATCATTATTTGTAATAGTGTTTCCATTAGCAGAGGAAGAAAAGTAGAGGTTGTAATAATTTAAGCTAGCAATGTTGTTGGAGAGTTTGTTATTGGAGCTGGATATGAGGAAGATGCCGATAGCGCTGTTGTTGATAGCAATGTTGTTAGTAAGGGTGTTGTTGGAGCCGGAGAGATAGATGCCATAGCTGTTCGAACTGGCATTGTTGCCGGCGATGGTGTTGTTGTTGGAGCCGAAGAGATAGATGCCATAGTTGGCGTTGTTGTTTGCAGTGTTATTAGTCAGGGTGTTATTATTGGAATCAGAGTCTAGCTTGATGCCATGTTGACTATTGTTACCGGCAATATTGCTGGCCAAGATGTTGTTGCTAGAGCCTGGGGCCAAGTAGATTCCACTATACCTGTTGTTTGATGCGTTGTTATTTGTAACTGTGTTGTTGGAGCTATAGTCTAGAACGAGGCCATAGCCGCTGCTGAGGGTGTTGTTCATTATAGTGATGTTGGAGCTGCTGGAGATCCAGATACTTGTGTCGCCGTTGTTGATAGCAATGTTGTTTGTAAGAGTATTGTCATCGGAACTGGAAGACAGATAGATACCATGCTCTGTGTTATTATTTGCAGTATTGTTGATGATAGTATTGTAGTTGGAAGCGGAGGAAAAGAATATGCCCTTGGTGTTCAAAGTGACGATGTTGTCGGCGATTGTATTATTGTTGGAGCCAGAAGAGACGAAAATGCCAGAAGAGGAGGAGAAACCAGAGTTATTGTTTGCAGTGTTGCCGATGAGAGTGTTGTTGGAGCTGGAGGAGAGATAGATGCCCTGGCTATTTGAGTTAGCAGTATTATTGGTCAAATTGTTGTTGGAACTACCAGAGAGGTAGATGCCATAAGTGTAATTCAAAATCATACAATTTCTCACAGTGATATTTGCAGCGGCAAGATTAATGCCCGAGGTGTCAGATGACTGATTGCCAGTAATCGTATGCCCTTGGCAGTCCAAAGTAATATTGTTTGCAAGGATGTTGAAGCAAGTTCCATTGGAATTCAAAGATTGATTTAAAGTGTAAACACTATTTGCTGAAAACGTGTCTCCACAACCAGTTACATTACGAACTTCTTGTATTCCCAAGGGCTCATCTTCAATTGAAAGGGAGCCAATAACAGTGCTTTCTTGGGGTGTTTCCGCAGGTGTTTCTTTTGGAACTATTGGTTCAGGGATTGAAACAATCAAAGAGGTTTCAGAAGAGACTAAAACTATTTCAGAAGATTGAACTTCTTGGATTGAAAGAACTTCAGGAGTATAAACTAATTCTATCTTAAGATTATGATCTCCTGCAGGAAGTGATAAATCAAATTTTGAAAGGTCTACATTTATTACACTGTTTGAGGAGAATCCTTGTCCATAGCCCAAATCATTTCCATTGTAAATCAGATCTCCATCAATCCATTGCATTGAGATTAAATCGCTTAAAGGAATTTCATAAAGTTTATTTCCATCAACGCTTAATCTTACCCTTGAGTCTGAAGGAAGGAGATCTGTTTCAGACATTGGAATTTCAAAATTTCCTGATATGATTTCATTTTCAGCAAAAGAATCTTTGTCAAGGAAGATTGCATTTCCTGTAAATCCCTCATTCATCGAAATCATAAACAGTGCGCCAGTAACTAGGAGGATAACTGTAAACAATGAGACAATCATCTTATTTCTATTTCTTTTGAAAACGCTTTCAGAATAATCATCTCTCGCCTCATTCAATCCACTTCTGCAGAATTTTTCATAACCTTTATAATCATTCCATTTCCTGCTTTCATTTATTCCAATTTTATTAAATTTCATTTTTTCTCACCCCAATATATAAGTTTTGCCTTTCCGATCTCCCTTATCCTTATTTGCTCTGCCCCTTTCAACTCGGCGATAGCAACCGCAACAGTATTCCTAGAAATAGAAAGCAAGTTAGCAATCTCTACAATAGTGAGTCCGTCAGAATTCTTTTTCAATATCTCAATCACCTGCTCTTTTTTACTCTTCATAGTGCATCAATGCTTAGTGTTGCAGAACATTTCAACACACATTAATAAGGTATACTATCAATGTTATGCATCAAAGCACAATTCTATTTATAAATATATGGTTTTTGAGCAAATTTCATGACGCTAGAAAATATTTTCAGAAATTTCGTAGAAACCTTGCATTATTGTCAACTAAAGAATCATTTGAAGCCCAAAGCTCTTTGATAAAGGCTTACTATCTTATCATGATAAACTTTTTCGCTTTTTACAGGAACTTTGGAATAAATCTTTTTTATTTGTGCGTATGTCTTTCTTGCATTCTCCAAGTCATTGATTTCCAGGGAATGTTCCATTTCCTTGATCTTATTTTTCAATGAGCCTTCAAGAAGTTTTCTTCTTATTATCACTGATATCAATGCAAGTATTGCTACGGAAAGCCCGAATAGATAATAAATCCAATATGTGCTTTTTGGTGTAATGACTGAAGCAGGAGTTTCTTTTCCAGTAACATTGGTCGCATTTTGCACCGTTGTTTTCTCAGCACATTTTTGAGAAACTGCGGGCTTGCTTTCCATAGTTCCACAATTATGCAAATCACTGCATGTTCTTGTCTGTGCTTCATTCTTGCATGCCGACCAATTGGAACATTTCCAACTCTCATTGCAATCTGCTGTTGGAATGCTTCCGCCCCCTCCACCGCCACCCCCGCCACCTGGGGGAGGTATAGGAGTTTCTCTTGCATAATAGGCTGTGAAATGCGCTACCCTAAATGTTAGAGTTTTATTTGTAGAGTTATAGCTTATGCTTCCGCATAGGGATAAAGGGCACACGTCATTATCAGCCATGATCTGGGGATTTGTGAATATAAGATTATACAGGATGAGTTTAGCAGGCCCATTCAATTCAGGAGCCAAATTGCTCTTTATCTCTATCCAGTTGGATGAGATGTTCACATTTGCATCAAGATCGCTTCCGTTGCTCAAATCCATATTCTCCAAGAATTTAATGCCTCCATAGGTTGGATTTTCAATCGTTAAATTTGTTATGTTTGAAATGTCCACCTGAGAAAGATTTGTAGTACTTCCCGAAAATTTTGATGTTTTATAAACTTCAAACATTCTATTTCCGGAAGCCCCAGTATTGTTGTATTGATCAGCGCATACGATATTCCAATTGTAGTTTCCAAGAGATAAATTTCCAACAGTGAAAGCCCGAATGACATCCTTCGTGATGCTTAGGCCAGTTTTATTTATTTTATTATTCAGTAAGATAGAGCAGTTTGTAATATTGCTTATATCTGTCACATTGTACTTCAATGTCATTGCGGAAACAGCAGTCTTGGAACCATCAGCGGTCATCAAACTAACGACTGGGGGCGTCGTATCTGGGCTCAAGGGAGCGAATATATAGCTATTAAATCCGAAAGAGGATGTTATGTTTGCATAAACCACTTTGTTTATAGTATCAACTCCATTGATTGAAGAGGTTGTGTTTGCAAGTACCCAACTGTCGGGGCCAGTGGATAGGTACATCTTGAGATTGCTTTCATTTAATCCAATTGTTTCATCCGTATATGAAATGTTCAGCAATACCTCTTCATCAGGGTAGGTTGTTATTTGAAGATATTTACTTACATTGTATAATCCTGGACTTTCAATCGCATTCATGGAATTAATTTCAATACCTCCCTCGTAAAATTCACTGCCCCCATCATAGAATAAGCTTGCGGTTGTAGGATAAGATGAAGAATTGAAAGTCATGTTTATTATATTGTTGTTAGTTGAAATTCCTGAACTGAAGTCTATCCCCCATGTTGAAAGAATATTATTTGTGAAAATGTTATTGGAGCTGGATTCGAGACGGATACCATATGTGGAGAACGATCCGTTCATAATGACAGTATTGCCGGTAACTGTGTTGTTGGAGCTGGATTCGAGACGGATACCATATGTCTTAGATTGATCTCCTGTGATAGTGCAGTTCTTGATTGTTGTATGGTTGTAACCATTGACATATATTCCAGAACCTGAATGTTTGATTGTAAACCCCCCGCATTCAAGAGTAACATTATTTGCCAGAATATTAAAGCAGGTTCCTGACGAATTTACAGAATGATTCAAATAATAAATTATATTTTCTTGATCCAGAACTTGACAAACTGAAATATTCATTTCAGTTATAGCCATAGGCGTATATCCCCTACATTCACCAATGGCGGTTATGTTCTCCCATTCTAAAGTAGGATGCCCCTTAGCATCACAAAAATTATCCCAAGGAGGGAAACTCCAAATATTCATCGGGGCATTTGAGATATTATAAAAATAAGGTTCATTATCTTGGATTGCATTACAATCTATGTTATAGCTACCCGTGCTATTTGTCCAACAATTATTTGGATTTCCTGTTTTATTATTCCAGTAAGAGTTCGACATTATTGGACTATTAGGACTATAGCCGATTAGCCTTCCAATATTTGTAGTTCCATCTACATTCCCAGTTGAATAAGAATTTGATATGCTCCCACCTTCTAAACTGCCAACCAATCCTCCCGCCACTGTAGTTCCATTTACATTCCCAGTTGAATAAGAATTTGATATTATTCCATCAAAATTATAGCCAATTAATCCACCTACTGCTTCATCACCCTTTACATTACCCGTAGAATAAGAGTTATTTATTGTTCCCTCACTCTCACCAACTAATCCCCCTATATTTGCTAATCCTGTTACATTTACAGTAGAATAAGAATTTGATATTGTCCCCTCAGTATTGTAACCAACTAATCCTCCTATTTCATCTCCTCCAGTTAGATTTCCAGTAGAATAAGAATTATTTATTATTCCATTATCATTCGAACCAACCAACCCCCCAACAGATCCATTACCGGTTATATTAACATCTTCTAATTTAACATTTTCTATTTCAGAAAAAGAAACATAACCAAACAATCCTATGTAATCTGTAGAAGGCCTATTTATGAACAACCTCGTGATAGTATGGTTCTGTCCGTCAAATGTGCCTCTGAAGGGGGTTGTCCAATTACCAATAGGCTCAAAACCTGCTCCAGCATTATATGGAACAATATCACAATCAATGTCATTTGTTAAAATATATTCTCCTGAGAGGTTATTTTGCATAGCTTGTAGTTCGCTACAATTAGTAATTGAAATGATAGATTGTATTCCCAGTGGCTCATCCATTATTGAAAGTTGTGAAGTTTCCACCAGGATGGAGGCATCATTTGTAGGATAATCATTTCCAGGTGTTGAAGGAGAATTTTGAAGTTCTTCATAATTGGGAGAAACTTCTGCAGTTGGCTCATCAGTTATCAAAGGAGAAGGGGCAGAAGATGTAGTAAGTCCAGTAATCAGAACATTGGTGCCAAATTTATTTTCATTTGTTCCATGTGTAAGTAAAATAGAAAACATCGAAGTACATACAATTAAAACAGCAAGGAATAAAGCAATTTTTCCAGGCCCCATAGAGTTCTTAGCTTTTCTAATATATTTTGTTTTGATCTTATCTCCCTCCCTGTAAGTAGTATAATAATATGGCCCGAACTTTTTATCCCCTCTTTTTATGTATTTCTTATGCATCTTGTACATCACTTTCAGTTAACTTACACTTTTCAGCGCAATGAATCCCCTCATTTTAAAACGGTTAAATTACACTACAGTTAACCTACATAAAAATACTCTAAATTGATTTAAATATCTATCTCTGATCATCGATAAAAGTTCTTACTGCTTTCAAAGCCAGCTTGTTCATTTCTTCAATTGTCATTTCAGAAGTATCTATGACAATGTCATAATTTTTTAGTTCGTATGGGTTGATTTTGTAAAGCATTTTATGTCTTTTAATATCGCTTTCAATTCTTTCTTTATTTGCCATTTCTGCTTCCTCAATGCTTTTGTATCCTCTCTCACTTCCCCTTTTTGCAAGGAAAACTCTTTCTGCTCCGACTTTTGGATCAACATCCACAAATATCTTTATTGAGTTTGGAATAAAAAACCAGCTTAGCCTCCCATCAATCACAAAATTATCTTCCTTCTGTGCTAATTTTTTCTGATATTCATCAACTTCTCTATCTGTCCAATCTTCTTTTTCTCCAAGTTTATTCAATTCAGCCAGAGTCATTCCCCTTTCAAGAGCCATTTTTCTTCTCATGTCGCCCATGCTATATCTTTCCATATTCAATTCCTTTGCAAGAAAATTACCTATTGTTGATTTTCCAGATCCGACCTTCCCAGCAAGAGTAATTATCATCTTTTTTCAACCTCTTTCTTTAATTTCTCAAAAACTTTCCTTCTGCCCATATTCCCATTAACAATTTTTAATTCTTTAAAGTTTTTCATTGTCATGAATTTTCTTTTAACATCCTTCAAAAATTCTTTATTTTCAAAAACTGCCCTTTTCAATTTCTGTTCTCCATTCTTCTTTTCTATTCTTTTCATGGAAACATCCAAGGGGATATCCAATATTATTGTTAAATCTGGCTTCAAAAATTTATCAGAATACTTCTTCCATTCCTTTCTTTCAAGCTGATATGCGAGAGTAGAATAATAATATCTGTCTGAAATCACGATGCAGCCTTTATTCAATTCTTTTTTTATCAGAATATTATTTTCTTTCATTCCTTTGCTGAATAAAAAAACCCATCTTTCTTTTGTAAAACTCTCCCCCTCTTTGCTTTTCACAAGCCGCTTTATCATTTTTCCAGTCCTGGTTCTATTGCTTGGTTCATGGCTGACAAAGACTTTTCTTCCTTGATCTTCAAGGAATTTCTTTAGCAGCATTGCCTGGGTTGATTTTCCAGAGCCATCTATTCCATCAAGAACTATGAACATCCCCGCTTTTACCATACCTTTTTAAGTTTTATTTCGTATATAAATATTATAGTAAAATGTTCGACATCCTGATATCGAAGCCCAAGAAGTTCAAGCAAGAGAAATTGAAGGAGCTTGGTTTAAATAAAATTCTTTTTTTAAATCCTGAAAATTCAGCCATAATGGATGTGGGAAGCAAAGAAGATCTCAGAAGGGCGATTTCATCGGCTCACTCAAAAAATAAAATTATAATCGTGAGAGGGCAGGATGATGAGATAAACAGGATAGTTTTAGAAGACAAGAGAATTTCAATGCTTTTAAGTCCAGAAGGAAAAAGAAAGAAAGATTCAATGCATTCTAGAAATTCGGGATTGAATCATATTCTCTGCGCTCTTGCCTCAAAAAATGACATTGCAATCGGTATCAACTATTCTGAATTCAAGAAGATGAAGGGAAAAGAAGCCGCAGAACATCTTGGAAGGGTTATGCAGAATGTTAGGCTGTGTAATCAATATCATGCTCCAATGGTTTTAGCATCTTTTGGAAAAAAGCCAGCATCAATATATGAACTGAGATCATTTGCTCTTTCAATTGGCATGACCACTGATCAGGCAAAGAAAAGTTTAGAAAAGGCAAAAGAACTTTTTATATGATCTACAAAATCTGTTAATCCCCCCATATCTAAAGCATTTAAAAAATAATAGGCGATGAGTCTTTTGATGCATGCATCAAAATTATAAACCAATAATTAACGGTAAGAAATTATCTGTCTTCTGAGATTGACTGCTTTTAGCTTTTCATCCGAAAACGTAATACTGCCCTATCTCATCACTATTGGCAACAATATCTGTTGAAGTTATCATTCCAACAACTTCTCCATCTTCAATAACCGGAAGTTTTTTTATCTTGTTTTTTATCATAAGATAAACTGCATCATCTATAAAATCATCAGGCCTTGTTACTATGACTTTGGAAGTCATTATGTTTGAAACAGGAATCTTGCTAGGGGTTTTATCAAGCGCAGTAATCTTTCCAAGTATGTCTCTTTCAGTAATTATTCCAACAAGTTTTTTCCCATCCAAAACAATTAAGGAGCCAATATTATGATCATTCATCTTTCTTGCCGCATCTTTGACAGAAGAACCCAAAGATATGGTCTTGACATGCTTCATTACCTCCCTTACCTTCATGCTCAAAAATTTGCCTCCATTTTGTTAAATTTTCTTGTGCCTGAAATCTTTTGATTTCAGAGCATAGTTTAATCATCTCCCCTATTTCCATTATAGAATAAAGAATATAAAAGGCTTGTGATTACATATT
>JAHJTO010000086.1 GCA_018829845.1 Nanobdellota archaeon | reverse complement strand
GTATGTGAATGTGTAAACTGTACTCGCAGTTGTTGTAGTAGTGGTAGTTGATGAACTACCTGAAGATCCTCCAGAATCTGAAGCTGAAACATCTATATGATCGCTATCTGTCCTTAAATTTCCTGCATTGTCATATACCTTGCAATCAATATCATATTTCCCATCAGTGTCAGGAGTAAAGGTATAATCAACAGAGCTCGAATGGGCATGATCAACCATCTCCCCTTCTATCCATATGGAAACATTTGCAAAACCTGATAGGGAATTTGAACCGGTACAGGTTATGTCCGTTGAAGTATCTTCGACAATGGACGTGTATTCTATACTCAATGTGGCATTAGGAACTGTTGTGTCAATAATGAGCGAATAGTTAGAAGTATAATTGCAATTACTGGAATTATCACAAACCACGGCTTGCCAAGAATAATTTCCCTCTAAAAGATTTGTCACAATCCAATTTGTTTCATTAATCATTCCAGATAAATTTGATGAAATACTTGAATTCTGGGCTCCCGAAGAATTGTAGAGATAGAAAGTATAATTCTTAAGTGTTGCATCTGTTGCATTTATTTTTAATGTTACATTGCCGTCAGCATCATAGGTTGATGTTGGCAGGACTTTTGTTATTCTTGGTGCAGTTGAATTTGATTCAACATAAATTAAATAGGATTGATATAAAGAAGAATAATTTTGAGTTTCATTGTAAAAAGCAGTTACATTAAATGTTCCAGTTTCATTGAACTGCGTGTAATTATATACTAAATCATAATCTTGATTTATCCATGAAAAGTTAGATGAATTGCTCAATGAAAGTTTAATCATCCCCTCTGCAGTTGTTGAAGCAGTTAAATTTACATATGAATTATTTTCAACATGAATATCTGAAGAATATCCAGTTCCATCAACATACAATGTCAGATTCAAGACTGGAGTCGCTCTTGAGATTGTTACATTCAACACAGAAGTCTGATTCTCATTCCCGAATGTATCATTTGCAAACCATTGAAGCGTATAATTTCCAACAGCGAATGTCTCATTAATGATGTAGATCCCATTATTTGCAGAGGCATTAAACAGGACTGCATCAAATGTCTCATTCATAGATCCATCCGTATTATTCAGGAAAGCCTGAACTGATGAGATATTATTCTCATCAATCCATGTAGAATTAAAATAGTTTCCATAAGTCATGTTTCCACTTAAATTATAATATTTAGGAGGGATTGATTCTCCAACCTCAAGAAGGATGGTAGTAGTGGTGATGGTATTCCTTGAATCTCCAAATGTGGCATTGTAACTGTAATTCCCACTTGTTTGAGGTGTGAAGTTATGCCAATAATAATCTCCACTTTTATTCATCTGATAACTTATGGAATTTATAGTGATGTTATAATATAGAATGCCCACATTATCATTTGCACTGATATTCACAATAATTGATTGACTGACATTTGTGACATTGGGATAAGCTATCCAAGTATAATTTGGAGCAATCAAAGAATCAATTGAATTGAAAACATTTATCCTTGAATAAATAATTCCAGTTGCAGTATCATTTATGCTTTCCCCATTATTTTTCAAAATTGTTTCTATTTCATCAACAGTGTATTTTTTGTTTAACTCAAGCATCCTTGATTGCTGCATAAGGGCAATTGCTCCAGCAACATGGGGTGCAGCCATGGATGTTCCCGAAAGAACAGTATAGGGTGAAGATAAATTGGTAGAATTGATTAATGATCCTGGAGCCATAATGTCCAAGATTAATCCACGATTAGAATAACTCGCAATAGCATCATTTTTGTCTGTAGCACCTACAGAAGTGGCATTCTGAACACATGCAGGATCAGAAATATAAGTATAATTCCCACTATTACCAGATGCAATAACCACAGTTATATTTTTGCTTACCGCATTATTTATTACGGCAGTCATGGAGCTTTCACAAGAAGAATTATAACACCAACCTGTCCATGTACCATTTTGATAATAACAATCTGCACCGAGACTCATACTTATCACAGAAATATTAAAATAAGTTGCATTATTTACACACCAATCAATCCCTGCAATAACATCAGAGTCATACCCTGATCCAGTATCATCTAGGGCTTTTATGGCAATTAGTTTGGCATCGGGAGCAATTCCTTTTATTCCCCCATTGGCTGCAATAATCCCTGCAACATGTGTTCCATGACCATAATCATCCATGGGAATTGCATTATGCTTAACAAAGTCATATCCTCCGAGAACCTTACATGAATTTCCAAGGCACCCACCAAGATCAGGATGAGAATAATTAACTCCGGTATCGATAACGCAAACAGTCTGTCCCAAACCAGTTATATTCGTGCCAGAAACATTTCTTGCCCATGTGGGAGTTGCGTTAATCAATGGCGCAGAATCCTGCAAGAAAGCATGTACTGGCCTATCATAAAATATTTCTTCAACAGAATCATCATTCTTCAGATTTTCAAGATCTTCCGAAGAAATTTCAGCCGAGAAACCATTGAATGATGAAAATCTATTCTTTATTTTATCATTTTCAATTGGAAGATCTTCAATAGATCTTTGTGATGCTGCCCCGAAAGACTTCCCAGAATCTTTCATCTTAACAATTACCCTAACACTCCCTTTTCCATCAAGTTCACTCATCAAGGCAGAAGAAACTTTTACTGAATGGGGAGACGCAGATGCTCCAGACAAGCCATATAATAATAAGGAAGCTAATACCAATATGGGAAGAACTAGCAGCATCTTGCCATGGCCCCTTTTCATGAAATAATTAATAAATCCAGGTTTAAAAAGTTATATTTGTTATTCTGCACTTTAGTCAATTATTTAAATCTCCCAATATTCAAATTTTAATGATTAAAGATAAAAGGGGGCTTGAATTTTCAATTACAACTCTTGTTGTGGTAACTCTTTCAATAGTAATAATAATATTAGGAACCCTTCTTGTAACTTCATTAAAGGTCGAATTTCCAGAAATAGAAAAGGGCATGCCCCAATTCTTTGTAACATCTGTTTCTCCAGAAAATGCAGAATCAGGAACATTATTCAAAATAAAGGTTGATGCGAAAAACAATTCAGTTGTTGTTCTCATGAAGGCAAGAATAATGAAGAACGGTCAAAAAATACAAGAAATTCAATTCTATGATGATGGTTCCCATGGGGATTCAAGACAGGGAGATGGAATATATTCGGGATTCTTTGACAGCAAGGGTCAGAAAGAAGGAGTATATTCAATAGACATCATAATCAATCCAGGAGAAAGTGAAGCAATATACCTTGATTCATCAAAATTCTCAATATTCAACAATCAATGCATCCCATTAATATACAATGGGGATTCAGACAATAAACTTGATGTTGCAATCCTCCCATCAGGATACACCGACTTCTCAAAATTCAAGAGCGATGCTCTAAGATTCATAGATGCCTCTGGAAGCAAGAATGGTTTGTTATCATTTGAGCCATTCAAAAGTAACAGAGAAAATTTTAATTTTTACATAGTCAATTCAACAGAAGATCTTGAATGTAATAAGAATTGCCAGGGCATCCCTTCCTTAGTGTGCTGTAACGATGAAAAAGTTTCAAAGACAGCATCCCAATGCCCTACAGACAAAATCTTGGTTTTCCTAGATACAAAAGATTTCTGCGGAACAGCCTCATACTATGCCCGAGCTTGCAATGGCTGGAATCTTGGAGAAGTTGCAGTACATGAATTTGGCCATGCCTTTGGGGGTCTCGGAGATGAATATGATTATCAAAAAGCATATCCAACATATAGAATCTACAAAGCAGTCTATCCAAACTGCGATTCATCCTCACAATGTCCAAAATGGAAATCCTACTGGGATGGGTGTGTTCAGGGATGCGGAATTACAGAATCATTCAGACCAACACAAAAGGATTGTCTAATGTACACTTACACTACCCAATTCTGTGAGGTTTGCCAGAAAACTTTGTCCACACTCTTAGATAATTATAAAATCAGCACCTTGGAAGCATTGGCTCCTGCCCCCCTTCCAGATTCATCATACACCATTGATTTGAGCTATGACAAGGGAAATTTAAGAGATAAACTAGTATATGTAACTCCTGAAAAATCTCCAGACAGAAAAGCTCTTTCAAGAACAGATTATGTTGCAAAGATCGTTTCATTTGATAACAAAAGCTTATACGCATTCAAATTTGAAATGCCAAGATTGCTGTTCCCTGCCCCTCCAAGATATCCAAATGAAACCTCCTATTCTCCCATAGTGCAGGATACATTTGACCATACACTAATGGCCCCATATTTTGAAAATGCAAAATCCATCGAAGTGTACGATCTCCAAAATCAAAAAGTCCTTTCAATAGATGTGGCATATCTTGCAAAGACATGTGGGAATAACATCTGTGAAGAGCATGAAACCTCCATTGATTGTCTTAAAGATTGCAGAGCAGACATAAGGGACAACCTATGCACCTATGCAAAAGATGGAGTATGTGATCCAGATTGTATCAATCTCGATTCCGATTGCAAAAAAATAGATACAAAATTGATATTTATGATTATTGGCTCCCTTGTTCTATTGATAATATTCTTAATTGTTGGAAGATCTTCTAAGAAATAAATATTTTTAAAATATCTATTGAATACAACGGGGGAAAATCAAGTTATAACATATAACAAAAAGGGCAATTTAGTGGATCATAGTTATATGATATAACAAAAGATATATAATCATATGATATAACCAAAAAGTTTAAATAGTTAATATTGGTTATAAGATATAACATGGATGAAAAAGAAGAAATTTTAATCAAAAATACAAAAGAATTTTATCAAAATGCGCTTGAATTAGAAAAAACAAAAAGCTACAACAGCTCAGTCACATTATTTTTCAAGGCATTGGCAGTTTTAGGAGATATTTTCATTCTAAGAAATGAAAAGAAAATACCAAATAGCCATTCTGAAAGGTTCAGAATCCTTGAGGAAAAGCACCCTGATGTCTACAATATTTTGGATAAAGATTTTCCATTCTATCAAAACAGCTACAAGCTTCAATTAGATAAAGAAACGTGCGAAGTGTTAAAAAAAGATGTTGAAAAACTCATTAAACTACTTGGAATTACAATCTAAAAAATTTTCTAAGGAAAATAAAGTGTTTGACATAGTCTTATATGGCTCTGCTGCCCGATCAAAGGAAGAGCCAAACGATATAGACATATTGATGATATTTGTAAATGAAACATTAGAAAAGAGGCTTGAAATCCTGCAAAAATTCAAGAGCATTGTAAAGGCTGGAATGATAAAGGTCTTTCCCATCATCAAAAATTTGGATGTAAAAACAATTAATCTCCCAGAATTGTTTGATAAGAATTTGCTTTCTAAGGAAGGAATTATTGTAGAAGGATTTAGCCTAGTCCACCACAAACCATTTTCAAGTTCCATTGGATTT
The DNA here is from genome assembly GCA_018829845.1 of Nanobdellota archaeon. Classification (GTDB taxonomy): domain Archaea; phylum Nanobdellota; class Nanobdellia; order Pacearchaeales; family JAHJTO01; genus JAHJTO01. The sequence continues at coordinate 2,563 of JAHJTO010000086.1, read as the reverse complement.
AAAGGATATGTTCTTTTCTTGTATGACTTAAAAAACATGAACCATAATGAAAAGACAAAATTTACATATGCTCTGATTGGAAGAAATAATGAAGGCATATTAAAAATAACTAATTCAAATCAGTTTGGAAAGGGGAGCATCTCTGCACCCATAGAAAACTCAGAGATAGTTGAAGATTTCATGAAAAAATGGAAAGTCAACTATCGCAAAAAGAAGATTTTAATATCTGAAGCATGAAATCAAAAAAACAGATTAAAGAGATCATAGTAAAGGCATATTCCAAAAAAATAGGCCGAGATGCACTTGAAAGATTGGACAATCTCAATGAAGAGTTTATAAAAGAACAATTAGAAAGGGCCTCGAGAAAAGCGGATATTTCTGGAAGAAAGATAATTAAAAAAGAAGATTTCGATTAATTCGGCATCTATAGCCTAAAAATTAAATTAATAATTTAATGTCCTGCTGCAAGATACATTATCAATATCCCTAGTAAGAATATTCCAAAATTTATCATGGTCTTTGTCATGTTTCTCTCTTTCCTTATTTCAGGAATAAGGTCTGAAGCTGCAATGTAAATGAATCCTCCAGCCGCTATTGGGAGGAGCAATGAACTAAATGATTCAAAATATCTTGAAAAGAAATATCCCACTATTCCACCCAACACGCATGAAAGCCCGGTAAGAAGATTCATTAACAATGCTCTGGACTTTGAAAATCCCCCATAAAGCAAGACTCCAAAGTCTCCTATCTCCTGGGGTATCTCATGCAGGGCCAAGGCAACTGTTGTGGAAATGCCCAGAGGAATGTTGATTATGAATGTTGATGCAACAATCAACCCATCAATAAAATTATGAATAAAATCTCCTATGAGATTCATATATGCAAAAGTATGGACTTCACAATGATCTTTATGGCAATGTTGCCAATGTAGTACTTTTTCTATGAAAAAGAACAGTGAAAATCCCGCAATCAACAGTAGGAATACATTCATGGCTTCAGCAAGTTCTAAGGCCTCAGGAAGAAGATGCAAAAATGCCCCCCCAATCAATGCTCCTGCAGACAAAGAGACCATAAACATAAGAATTCTTTCAAGTAGGGAATGCCTTAATGATAATGTAAAAACTCCCACAAGGGAGATCAAACTTAATGCAAGGGTGCTAACAACTATCCACAAAAGGGCATTCATGATATTCTAATCGTATATCCTCTTTAAAATCTTTTCTCAGCAAGATATTTAAGCCATTATTATGTTATTATATTATGGAAAAAAGATATCTGCTCGCACTTTTGATTCTTGGAGTTTTCATTTTAAGTTTGAATTTTGCAAGTGCAAGAGTATTGACCCCATCGGAGCAGGCCCAATATACCAGTGACCCAGAAACACCTATCAATTGTGTGAGCATGAGAATACTTACCTCAGATATTGACTCCTACATCTGGAAGAACTGCAGAAAATACCTTAAAACATCATTAGGTTCTGATATTCCATCCGATCTCAGAGACGCCATTGCATCAACCCCCGACTCAAAACCAGGCATTGTCTCCAAAACATGGAACTGCATCATTCACCCACTAATCTGCACCGGGATTAGTACTGCTTCATCATCTGCTAAAAAACCAGGCATTGTCTCCAAAATATGGAACTGCATTTGGCATCCCATCAACTGCATCAAAGGTGATGCATCCTCACTGTCTGAGAAAAATGCTAAAATTGTAGCCGAAGCAGAAAAAGAATTTGATAAAGTATCACTGGGATCAATTACGCCCCTAACAGAGAACGATCCCTTAGAGCAGAAAAAACCCGATGTAATTGAACAAAAAGAAATATATGATTTAAGCTATTGGAAGATTACATTCAAGTTTGATAAAGAATATTTCTCAGAGTTTGGAGTAGACAAAAAACCAGTGGAGTATAGTGTACTGATGAAATGCAATTTCGAGGACCCCTATAATGGGGAATGTTACTCTCCCTTTCCAGGAGATTTTATCGCTGGACAGATCTCCCTAAAGGACAGCTATGGCAATATTAAAAAGTGTGAACTGCCATTAAAATTTTCATTAAACATAAAACAAAGATTCAGCAATAATGTCTATGTTAAGGCAGATGCTGAGATAACTGGTTGTTCATATTCTAAATTTGGGAATCCTTGTTCACTGAAATTTATTGATTGCTATGCTCCAAGTACATTGGGCATGGGATTAAATCCAAAAACGGGAAGGGTAAGAACAAAGGAAATTAAAGTACCAGGTGAAGAAGGCTACGTATCCGACTTGCCGGTTTTAATAGAGGGGGGAGAATTAAGGCTTAAGATAATGGATCTTGCAAAAAGGAACCCCATTACTCAAAATAATATTATAATTAAGCCAACAGCAGCATGGAGTGCTGAAAGAATATCTTCAATACCGGGAGCATTAACAACAGTGTCTGCTCCTAAATCCCGACTTGTTTAAGAATCATAATAAGATGCTATACTTAATAGGGCTTGGACTTGACAAAAAAGATCTTTCCTTAAATGCTCTTGAGGCAATAAAGAAATGCAAGAAGATATATTTTGAAAATTAC
>JAHJTO010000085.1 GCA_018829845.1 Nanobdellota archaeon | reverse complement strand
GGTTATCTTGCTAAGAAGGAGGAAGAAGTAGTTGTAACATTTAGAAACAAGGAAAGGGCAATCATTAGGCAAGAAAAAGAGATGTTTGGAGCCATGGGCAGAGCAGTTAGGGGAATCTTTAGAAAAACCACCCATGGAATGCCTTCCGTTACCCCTATTTCAGTTCCAAAAGCTTTGGCTGAAGAAGAGGCCAGAATGGTGGAAAAAGAAAGACCTGCGATAAGGTTAAATATAGTGAGCAATATATCTAATGTAGTATCTACGATTAAAAAGAGCACAAAAAGAGGGATAAGTGAGATGTTAGAGCATACTAAATTCAACAAAGAATTAATGAAATATGTCCATAGACAGGATCCTTCTCGATTAGGAATCCAGTTAGAGAAAAAAGTAAGAGTGGCTGGGCCTTCCGGGGGAATTATGGAATCTATCAGGCAAAGAAGAGAATTTGCTGAAAGAATGAAATTTGAAAAGTCAGAGAATGTTCCAATAATGCAAAGAAAATTTGTGAGAGTATTGATCAAACCTTTTGTCCCAATATTTGAAAAATCAAAACCTGAAGATTTCGAAGCAGTTTACAAGAAGGAAAAAGAACTTGAACAGAGAAAAGTCGAGGAGAAACCAAGAGAATCCAAGGTAATGGGTCTTGCAATAAAAATGGACAAAACACTGGAAAAAGCAAAGCCAGTGAAATTGCTTATGAAAGAGACCGAAGGGGATGAATCATTAAATGAAAAATTCATAAAACAGCAGGAAAAAAGAGTGCTAAAAACAATAAAGAGGCACGAAGATGAACAAAGAGAATTAAGGGTTTTGAAGACCATTGAGGAGAGCGAAGAACTGGCCCGGGAGGCTAGAGTTTCTAAGACAATTGAGGAGCATGAATCACAGGGTAAAAAACCGGTTGTCGTCGATGAAAAAGAAAAAGATTTATTAAGGGATGTTACCTCTCCTAATCAAGGAAAACAGCAATCCGTAAAGAAATACATGCTTGGCGGATTGAAGGATGTTTACGCTTAAAAAAGAGGATAGAAACGCTTAGAAAATGAGAAATTTTCTGGCGTGCTCTGAAGCAAAGCTTCAGGCATCACGAAATTCGAAAGAATTTCAATGGTGTTCAAAATAAAAAAATTCGAACATGACAAAAACAATAGGAGTTATCTCGATCAAAGGCGGAGTAGGGAAGACGACTGTTACGTCCAATCTTGGGGCGGTTCTTGCAAATGAATTTGGAAAAAAAGTCCTTATAGTTGATGCTAATTTTTCAGCGCCTAATTTAGGATTGCATTTTGGTTTGATAAAGCCAGAAAATGCAACAATACATGATGTTGTTTTAAATAAGTCTTCAATGGAAAAAGCAACATATGTTCATGATGCAGGATTCCATTTTGTTCCGGGTTCTCTGGTTGCCAGTGGAAAAATAGATGTTTATTCTCTAAAGAAGAAATTAAAAGAGTTCAAGAAAAACTATGATGTTGTTCTGATTGATTCATCTCCAACTCTTAGTTCAGAGATTCTTGCCACAATGATTGCAAGCGATGAATTGCTTGTTGTAACCTCCCCCGATTATCCAACATTGAGCTGCACAATAAGAGCAGTTAAATTGGCAAGGCAAAAGAATGTCCCGATAGTTGGGATGGTTTTAAACAAACAAAGGGGAAAGGACTTTGAGTTGAAAGTGGAAGATATAGAGGAATTGGCCGAAGTCCCAGTTCTATCATCCCTTCCCGAGGATGTCACAGTATTGGAGGCATTATCTTTGGCTACTCCAGTTTCACTTCATGCTCCCGGAAGAAGAGTTTCATCTGAATACAAAAAGCTTGCAGCCGCTTTGATTGGAGAAAAATATCAGGATCCTAGGATGTTATCAAGATTGAACGAGATGCTTTTCAAGGACAGATCCAGAGAAGCCAAGAATAGGCACAAGCTTTACAAAGACAGAGTAAAGATATAGGATTTCTATTGCATAAAATTAGATTGTTGAAAACCATTAAGATAAAATCCTAATAATTTTTATTATAAAAATTATGGTCTTTAATTATTTATTGGTTCTTGTTTTAGGATTATCTTAGAAAGAAAAAGACTACGCCCCGAAGAGGACTCGAACCTCTGACCCACTGATCTCAGTAAGTCTGCCAAAGTATTTACAACTTTTAACAGTCAGTTGCTCTACCTGTTGCTCCTTTTTTCGATTTCTCTAAAAAAGACTGAGCTATCGGGGCAAAT
>JAHJTO010000084.1 GCA_018829845.1 Nanobdellota archaeon | reverse complement strand
TCCATGGCAAAACCAATTGCTCAAACAAATCCTGGAATGGCAACAAGACATCCTAGGGAAAAATTCACAATACTCCTTGCCCTAATAAGTATAGCAGGTTTCGTGGGCATAATTTCAACTTCAATATTCAATTATGATCTAAATGGGTATATAGAATCCTTCTGGATCTTTTTGATAGGTTGGGGGATTTTTAGCCATACAAAATTTAGTGCCCTAAAATCATTGAGATATGGCATAACCCAATATAATTTTCCAAATCTCATAACTGAATTGATAGGACTATTGGCCATTCTTTCAGCGATACTAACCTTCCCTTCAGTAGGAATAACCCATAATGCAATTATTACAATGAAAGGCATGATGGCAATAATAGCCATATTAATAATATTTGTACAAACCTGGGTAGTCAAGAAAAATTAATTCTTAGTCTTATTTTAACTTGATATCACAATATATATCAAAATCAGGGTATAATCATATAATCATATTACTCACCCCCATCATAATTTTATCCAAGGGCATTTCTTAAAAAGAAAGGTTTAAATAATGTTTAAACTATGTTTAAACATGGAAATAACAAGAAATGTTTCAAGATGGGGCAATGGCGCAGGAATTCTGCTTCCCAAGGAATGGGTGGGAAAAGAGGCGAAAGTTATACTCATAGACCGGACTTTACAAATCAAGAAAGAGGTTTTTGATATTCTCAGCGATTATTTGGAGGGGATTATCGGAATTTACCTTGTTGGCAGCTATGCAAGGAATGAACAGACAGAAAGTTCTGATATAGATATTATTGCAATTTCCAAAGACACAAGAAAAGAGATTATCTCTGGAAAATACCATCTTTCTATTGTAACTTTGGAAGGAATAAAAAGGGTGATAAAGAAAAATCCTATACTCATTTTGCCAAGATTATATGAAGCAAAACCAATATTAAACAATTCATTGCTTGAAGAGATTACCTCTACTAAAATAAGAAAAGAATCTTTCAAAGGATTTATTGAAGAAACCAGCAGAATAATAAAAATAAATAAAGGCCTTTTACAGCTGGAAGAAAAATATTCAGATTTGAACATTATTTATTCCCTAATCTTAAGGCTAAGGGGGATTTTCTTGATAAAAAATATCTTAGAAAAGAAAAAATATTCGAATAAACTTTTTTTGAGATGGCTATTTGAAGAGTTAAAAGAAAGCATAAATGACTTATGGGAAGGCTACAAAATAATCAAAGAAGATAAAAAAACAAAAATCAATATAACAATTGAAAAAGCCAAGAAACTTTTAAGCCTTTTAGAAAAAGAGGTGAAAGAATGGTGAATAGAAAAAAGAGGCTTGAAAGAGGGATAGGGAGTTTAAATGAAGAAATAAAGTTTCATGAAGAAAAAAAGAGATAAGGCTAAAGAAGAAGAAAATTTTGACTTGGAAGATTATTACAACAAAGAAATTGAAGGCCTTAAAAAAACAAAAGAAAGGAAGGAAAAGCAGTTCTCAAAGGGATGATTTAGTCTTCTTCCAAGAAGAATAATCTCGGTTAGAATATCTTGCCATCGGAAAATTATTGCTCGCTTATTCTTCTTCAACTCTTGGGGCTAGAATGAATGTCATCTCAACATTGCCTTTGAAGTCAAGTCTTGCAGGATAATCATTAGAATACTGTATTTGCACAACATCTGACAATTTTCCAGCCTTTATGAATTTCTGAAGGTATTCCAAAGAATATTTTGATTTTGCCTGTCCGGAAAATCTTGCCCTGTTCATATCGAATTCTGCCGTGCAGCTGTTCAAATCTCCCTTAGCTTCTATAACAAAAGTATTTCCTGTGACAAATGTGCATGAATCCGAAACTATTGAAACATCATCTATTGCTTTTTGAAGCATATCAGAAGACATTTCAACCTTGCTTGTGAATTCCAAAACAGGAATTGCCTTCTCCTCAGATTCTAAATTTATCAAAGAAAGGGTGAATGTTCTCTTTACCTCATTTTGAATATGTATCAAAAGCTTATTTTCTTTTCTCTCAAAAATCAGTATGCTTCCGGCTTCGGCTCTTCTCAAAACCTGCTTGAGATCTTCAAGTTTTACACAAATCTCTTCATCCTCAACTTCAAATTGTGTGAATGCCGAGGAAGGGATTCTCATAGAGATTAATGCTACAGTAGCGGGGTCTACGGCTATGGCGCTCAGTCCACTTTTGTTTACTTTTATCCTTACTTCTGTAACTAATTCGGACATGATTGCTATGGCATCAGAGAATGCCTTTGAATCTGCAAGTTTTATTAACATTATTTTCCCCTTTAGTACTATCTTTCTGAGATAATTTCATTTTTAAGGTTTGTTATTCTTTAATGCACTGATTCTTCACGCATCAATTTACACTAAACTATTTAAACAAAAATTTTTTTCAAATCATATGGTTGATACAAAGAGGATTGCCAGACAATACTATAATCGGAAAGATGTGCAGAATGCGCTAGTTTCGTTCTCAAACAACAAAGAGATTGCCATTCGTTATTCAGATCAATTTGGAAGAAGGCCAGATATTCTTGAATATCCGAATGATGTTGCAAACCTCGCTGAAAAAGGAGCCACATCATTCCATTGCTCTGAAGAGTTATGGAGAAATCCCATGGACCTCAAGACTGCCCTAAGTCCTGCACAGCTCAGCAGTCTGAGGATAGGGTGGGATCTTCTTTTGGATATTGACAGTGATTTCATCGAATACAGCAAGATTGCTGCAGAACTGGTAATAGGAGCATTGAAATTTCACAACGTCCAAAACATTGGACTCAAGTTTTCTGGAAGAGGAGGATGGCATATCGGGGTGGGATTTGAAGCATTCCCTGCAGAAGTAAAAGGGATAAAAATAAAAGATTTTTTTCCGGAGGGACCAAGAATCGTTGCCTCTTATCTTCAGCAACTGATAGTTGATTCTCTCAGAAAAAGAATATTGGAAATAACAGATGTGGATGATTTAAAAGAAAAGCTCCAGAAGCCCTCTGATTATTTTTACAAGGATGGAAAATTTGATCCATTTACCCTCGTAGATATTGATACTATCTTAATTTCATCAAGACATCTTTACCGAATGCCATATTCAATAAATGAAAAATCAGGATTGGCAAGCATTGTCATAAAGCCTGAACAGCTAAAGGAATTCCGACTGGGATGGGCAAGGCCTGAAAGGGTTGTCACAAAACTTTATCTCCCCGCTCCTGAAAAGAACGAGGCAAAAGAATTAATGCTTCAGGCGATGGACTGGCAAAAAACCCATTCAACGATTCTGCAACAAAAGCCAAAATCTAACGAAACCATACAATCCAGATCTGGAAAAATAGAAAATGCCGACGGAAAAAGAGAATTCATCATAAAAGATGTCTCTCCAGAAATGTATCCTCCATGCGTAAAGAAAATTCTTGAGGGTATGAAAGATGATGGAAAGAAAAGGGCGCTATTTGTTTTGATAAATTTTTTCGGATCAATAAATCTTCCAAGTGAAGATATGAAAACTAAACTTGTAGAGTGGAATGCAAAAAATGATCCCCCACTTAGGGATGGATATATTCTTTCCCAGCTTTCATGGCATAGTCGTCAGAAATCCATGCTTCCCCCAAATTGCGATAAAGTCCAGTACAAAGACATTGGAGTTTGCACTCCTGATTTTTTCTGTGGAAAGATAAAAAATCCCGTTAATTACGCTCTTGTGAAAAAAAGAAGCATGTATGGCGGATATAAAAAAGATGAAAGTAAAACTTCTGATAAAAAATTCAAAAAGACAAAGACTGCAAAAAAGACAACAACATTCTCTCCCCAACAGAACCAAGTTGAGACTGGGATAAGCAAGGGATACTATAAAAGAGTGCAATGGAGATGACATTGATGCTGAAAAAGCAAGGCTTTCTGGCATGACAGACACCTAAAAGGTTTCTTATCATCTTTAGAAAGTATTTTAAATAAGATTTCCTTGAAGATTAAATGAAAATGCTGGGAAAGCAGGGCTTTCTGGCATGCCGAAAATTGAGGGGAGATGATTATACATAAATTTTCAAGCAAGAGGGGGATAGCTATATTATTACTAGCATCAGTTCTGCTTCTTAGTCTTTCAAACATCGTTTCAGCAGCAGATACAGAATCAGTACAAGTAGAGAAAGCATATTCTTATTTAATCAGTCAGGTAGATGGAAAATGGACATCCCTTTCTCTTGATTCTGAAACTGCATCTCTTGCTCTTCTTGCTTTGTCATACGATGACAGAATTGCAGAAGACGGAAGAATTGCATTGCTTGCAAAAAAACATTCAACAAATGCCTGTTGGCCAGCCACGTCATGTAAAATAAAAGGGACGGCACTTGCAGTTTTAGCATTGAGCAGACTTGGAGAAGATGTTGAAGAATCATTTGACTGGCTCAATTCTCAGCAAAAAGCATTCTCAGTTTCAGGAATTTCATGGTATCTTCAGATGGATTCTGAACAGCCAACAAATTGCACCGTGACATATGAAACAACAAGACAAGTTACAGATAATATCGGAATAAATAAAGACAGAACATATTCAATGGGGTCTTCTTCATGCCTTGAACTTTCCGGAGATAAATATTGGCTTAGGATAAAGAGTGGCTGCATTGACAAAGTATTCTCAGTATCATGTGATGATGCTTCAACCGTTTCTCTTCCATACAAATTGGGAACAACATTATACATTCAACCACAGACTTCGAGTGTTCCTGCAACAATTTCAATAAACACTCTTTGCCTTAAGGATGGATCATCATGCACCTATGAAGGAACACTTTGGGCAGCATACACATTGATGAAGAATGGAAGGGATTATTCTCAACTTCTGCCTTATTTAATAGGAGAAGCAGCCAGCAATAAGAAATATCTCCCAGATGCATTGTTATTTTCACTTTCAGCCAAAGAGGATCATGCATTTGCTCTCCTATCACAACAATCTAGGGATGGATACTGGACGGATTTGGGAGGATATGGAAGATATTGGGATACTGCCCTTGCATCAATGGTCATGATAGATTATGCATCCGAGAATATCACAAAGGCAAAGTCCTGGCTTTTGAAAAATCAAAATCCTGATTCCAGTTGGGGAACTTATAAAATAAGAGATACATCATTCATACTTTTTTCAATTTGGCCAAAAACTGTTTCTACTGCGATTGGAAATTGTGTAAGCAGTGGAGGAGAATGCAGAGCCACTTCGTGCTACATCGGAGAAGTTGAATCAACTCTTTCCTGTTTAGCCGGAGGAATTTGCTGCCTACCCGAAGGAGGAATATGTACTACTACTTCAGATTGCTTCAATCCAGAATGTTATGGGGAAATCGTAAGTGATGGAGTGGAAAATGGAGTATGCGAAAATCCCGAAACAACTTGCAATGATAATTTTGATAATGATGGGAATAGCCTTGTGGATATAAATGATCCTTCATGCCAAAAATTCTGTGATGATATTGGCGGGAATGAATGTTTCTCAGATGAATCCTGCTCCGGAGATGTAAGAACGACTCTTGAAACTGACAGATGCTGCCTTGGAACATGTGAGAAGGCAACAAGCACATGCTCAGAGCAAACAGGAAATTTATGTTCCGCAGAAAAATGCTCTGGAAGCATAATTGCCTCAAGCGATTCAACTGCAACACAAATTTGCTGTTCCGAAAAATGCAAGTCTGGCCTTTCTGTGATGACTTGGATAATGATCATAATCCTTCTTGCAGCATTGGGTGCAGGAATTTACTACCTGAACAAAAAGCATTATCTTGACAAATATTTCGGGTTTGCAAAAAATCTTTTCAAGAAAAAACCATCATCACCCCCGCCAGGACAGCAAATAACATTCCGGCCCCCTGTTAGGCCGTTTTATCCCCCACCAAGAACAATTGAAAGAAGAATCCCTACAGCAACGGAAAAAGAATTAGAAGAGACTGTTGGGAAATTGAAAGGCTTCTCATAAAAATGAAACATCAATTTCTCACCACATTATTTATAATAATTTTAATTCTTCCTATGGTAAGCGCACAATGTCTTGATGTGAAAATTGCAAGAGGCTCTTATTTTTCAGGAGAAACATTCCAAGCAGAAATAACCGGCAATCTTTCAAAGCCACTTACTGAAGATAATATTCATTTCTACAACAATAACAAGGAATATTATCCTTTTTTCAATCTTGTCCAAGTTTCATCAAACAAATGGCTTGTATACTTTGATGTTGCAAAAACTTACGGGGAGAACATGTTTTCAGTGAGCACATTATGTAAGGAAGACATACTTCGGCCTGAAAAGAAAGAAACACCATTTATCATAAAGAAGACCTATGATGCTTTTTACAATCTAGTGATAAGCAAGGTTGATAGAAAATGGAATTCTATTAGCGTTGAAAACAATGCCCTTGCAATTCTTGCCCTTTCCTACAATCAAAAGTTCATGAATGATGGAAAAACCTCTCTCCTATCAAAAAGCTTTCAGAGCAAGTGCTTCCCATCAACATGCAATATTAAAGACACCTCCCTTGCTCTTATGGCTCTTGACAAAGCAAACTATTCCACAGAAAAAATAGTAAATTGGCTTCATGATTCAGAGAACAATGTTAAAATTGGACTATGGGATATTATTATATCTTCTTCATCAAATCAAACATGTCAGATGGCTATTGGTTCAAACTCCCGGGAAATTAATATCTTGAGTGGAATAAACCCATTCGACCTTTCTCTTCCAGATGATCCCAATATTCCAATCTCTCTTAACTGTTCTGTAAACAGTGCGAAAATCTCCCATACCTTAATGGGGGAAATAAATGAATTTCCATTGATTGCTCAAAACAATACACTTTCAATCACATTGAATAATAACAAATGCTGGGGAACATCCTATAGAAGCATATGCGATGCTACTTCAACAGCATATGCAATCTTGGCACTGAAAACTTTTGGAGAGACATTATACTCTGAAATTAATTGGCTTAAACAGAATGCAAAGACAACTGAAGAAAAATCAATCTCATACTCTCTAGGAGATTCAGAGTTGTATGATTATTTAATAAATAATCAGGCTCCTGAAGGATATTGGTCAGAATCTTCCCTTGCAATATCCCCCGATCCAAGCGTTCCAGCAACAGTTTCTGCCATGAAATATTTGAAAGATGATGTGGCGAAACAGAAAGGTGAAGAATGGCTTTTTAACACTGTTCAATCATCCCAGGATTTAAAGGAAACTCTTCTTGCCCTCCAGATATTTTCTTATGACAAGATAGGGCCTCTTCTTTCATTCTCTCCGGGATTTTTTAAAGTCTCTTCAGAAACCAATCAAACAATTACTCTTTCAAACAAAGGGATTTTTCCAATCAATGCAACAGTTTCAATTGGCCCGCTTGCCACAATGGTCTCCCTAAATCCTCTTGAAAGAAAAGAGGTGAAGATTTCAATTCCTTCAACATCTTCAATAGAATTCACTTCAATGGAAATAGAGTATAGCAACACATATGACTTAGAAAAAGCATACATAATTCCAATTATAATATACCCTAAATTCTATTCCCAGAGTCAAATAGAAAATATCTCTTCCGGAATTGTTGAAACATCCTTCATAGAATCCAAGGTAAGTTTCATGGAACAATCATTAAACAAAACCCTTGCTCCATCTTCACAATACCAATTTGAGCTTAATGTAAGAAATTCAGGAACATCGGTAGAAAATGTAACAATCACATTTTCAGGACTTTTTGAAGTACTTGATAAGATTATACCCTCTGATTTTGAAATAGCTTCCAATGAAACAAAAAAGATAATGGTATATTTTGATACCACTAGGGCATTCGGAGAACACAACGGAATCATAAGCCTTGAGACAAAAACATCATCATCTATTCCAGTTTATATTGCAATATCCTCAAGCGCACAACCATCAAATGCCACAATTGAATCTCCAAAAACTACTGGGACGGCATTCAATATGAAATATGTTGGGTGGGGGATGGTTATATTGGCAATAGTGGTTGTAGCCACATTCTTATATTTTAAATTGAAAAAGAAACAAAAGCCAGAACTTATGATTGCATTGGAAAAATTAAAGAAAGAGCAGTTCAAATAAATTATTTCTTTTCTTCAGAATATTCACTTTCTTTTTGTTCTTCAGTCTCATCACTATCTTTTGATTTTTCAGTTTTATCCTCAACATTATCCTTTTTCTTTTCTCCAAAATCAAAGTCTTTTTCAGAAATATCTGGCTTGAACTCTCTCAACTTTTTGGTCATGAGTATGTTTGCAACTTTTAATTTCTTTGTGAATTCATCATAGCTGTGCAATCTTGCAGCCATGTTATTGAATAGTATGTTCGCATCATTTAATGACAAGTTCAATTCAGTAGGCGTAACTATCTCAACACTGCTTGGAAGATATGCGAATATAAACTCTTGAAGTGCATTCATATCCTTAATCACAATCTCAAGATCAACAAAAGAAGTGAAATATCCTTCATGCTCTCTTGGCTCTGCAACGACCTCTTTTACCACTTCAAATCTCTCTTCCTTCTTCATTTTTTCCAGCATTGTCCTTAAAACTTGTTGAATATACTCTTTTGGCTTTCCAAGTATCTCTATGATTACATTAACATGAAGCCATCCTTGCTTTATCCTGTCATTATAATCAGCCATGAAAATTTAGAAGATTCAACCATTTTAAACCTTATGTCTGAGTAAAATATCAATTTAAGAATCGGAGTTTTGCAAGATACATAACCGCTACAATCAATGTTCCTGTGAAAAGATAAATTGAAACATTATGGATTTTTTCATCCTTCGGGATTACCACCCCTTTCCCATTGTTTAATATGCTAAATGTTGGAGCGGTTTCATCAGATGAGAATTTTGCTGCACTGGCATCTTCTTTCATAGTTTCATTTGAAAGTTCAGAAGTGCTTCCCCCCTCTTCTCCGCTTATCTCTTTGTTTGTAACATTCACATCATATGTGAATTCCAGTGGCGTTAAAATTCCCTCCCTAAGTATTTTGATTTTCAGCTTATACTTGCCTTCAGAAGCATTGACTTTATCCTCCAGCTCTATCGCCTTTAAACTTCTTGCATTAAGACTAACATTTTGTTTGTTACTTTCCCTTATTTTTCCCCAATAGCAAGAATAGCATTTTGAGCTTATGTAGACATAGCTCCATACCTCGAAGTCCTGACTTTTGTTCTGGTTATTGTTTATTTCCACCTTAACAATAAACTCTTCCTCGGAAACAATCTTGATTGGAAGAGTGATGTTATAGCTGATTTCATTTACTTCTGGCTCTGGTTCTAAGGGAGTGCAAACATTGCTTTCGCATGTTTCTTCGCCACTGCAATCATCATCGCTGCAACAATCTCCAGAGTAAGAGATATTATCACAGCAGACTTTTCCTTTATCTAAACAATCTTCTGGACAATTCACACAATCTTCATCGGCACTGCAATTATCATCACCGCATTCTGTTTCAGCTGGACAAACATTTGCTTTCCCAGGGGTAGGAGCATCACATAACTGCCATTCACTGCCGCCAGGACATCTCCCTATAGAAATGTTTACCCCTGGATCACTGGTCCAAGTATAATCCTCTATTTTACTCATGTTATCGTATAAATTTAATCTCTCCCCGCCATTTTTTAATCCATATCCGCCAATACTTGCAAATTCTATACAACTCTCACCAGGAATATCAAAACCTGAACATCCAATAGCATCGTCAACAATAAGAGCAAAACTTTTAGATTTTATTGTTAAATTTGTTATAGTATCATTACTTTGGTCATCTCCAATGATTCCATTGAAAAGGAGATCATTGTCTCCAGAATTATACAATTCTACCCATTCTTCATATTGGTTAGTGGGGTGAGGCATCACTTCATTTATCCTCACAGAGGCAGAAACCATTGGCAAAACTAGAATTATTGCTGCAAGTGTAAGGAAACCAAGTTTTCCTTGACAATCAACCTTCCTTTTCTTACACCCAAACGCCTGCAATTTTCTTTCCACATTTACATTTTCCATTTTTGATATTATTCTCCATAACCTTGAATCCCATTCTTTTTATCAAAACTTCTTTGCATGAAGGGCAGTAGGTATTATTCCCATCTTCATCTGGAAGATTTCCAGTATAAACATAATTCAACTTCTTCATTCCAATCTCTCTCGCTTTCTTCAATGTCTTCAGAGTTGTAGATGGAACGTCTTGCAGTTTGTGTGTTGGCCAGAATGCAGAAAAATGTACAGGGGTGTCTTTACCCAAATTTTTAGCAATCCAATCAACAAGCCATTTTATCTGTTTTTGTGAATCATTCTTTCCGGGAATAAGCAGATTCGTAACCTCAATCCAAACTCCATTCTTTTTGTACAATTTTAAAGATTCCAAAACCGGTTCAAGCCATGCTCCTGTAATTTCCCTATAAAATTTATCATCCCCCTTAACATCAATATTCACCGCATCAATAAATGGGATGATTTTCTTGAGAGGTTCTGGATTTGTGAATCCATTGCTTACTATAACATTCTTCATTTTGTTTTTTCGTGCCAATTTAGAACATTCTAAAACATATTCATATGAAATCAATGGTTCACTGTAAGTGTAGGATATTGAGGGACAATCATTCTTGAGTGCTTCTTTTATAATCTCTTTTGACCTTACATTTGGAACTGGAATTTCTTCTGGTCCTTTTTGTGAAATCTCCCAATTTTGACAAAATGTACAGCAAAGGTTGCAACCGGCCATGCCTATTGAAAAAGAGGTTGTTCCAGGTAAAAAATGATATAATGGCTTTTTTTCTATAGGATCAATATGCATTGCCACTGGCTGTTCATAAGATAATGAATAAAGAATGCCCCCCATATTTTTTCTTACTTTGCACTTCCCCAACTCATTTTCCTTAAGAATACAAAAACGAGGGCATAGTCGACACTGCAATGTTTTATTCTTTATTTTTTTGTAAAAAAGTGCTCTTTTCATTTTGAAGGGATATTATTAATATACTCCTTAACTTCTCCTTTGATTTTAGTCCTTAGATCATTAATCTGTTTTTCTATCTCTTCCCATTTATTTCCTTTTGCAGAAACAGCAATTCTTAGCTTATCTATTTTTTCTTGATGTCTTATAGGCATAGCCTTCATCAATCTTAATACTTCTTTATTCGTGTGTAATCTAACAGCCCATACATCTGTTCCCCTAAAATAATTATTTGTAGTTCTTTCATTATTTTTAGAACATATGCTCATTTTTGGGTGAAATCCGTCTCTTTCCAATCTTTGTTTAATAATTTTTAGTAATCGTTTATTGGAATTATAAATAATACCACTTAATCCTATATATCCCTTGTTATCATACAAATATAAACATCCTTCTGCATCAAAGAATCCTGCAAGAAAATCATAAAAATATTCATTATTAACATCAAACTCTTTTTCAAGCATAAACTTAAATGAATCATTCAGTAAAACATATGTTTTCCACTCATTTCTACCCAAAATTTTGTTATGTTTAATGTATTTTTTAGGAGAGCCATATTTTTCAAATATAGAATAAAACAATTGAATCATTGCAGGATGAGTAGTAGTTAGTTCAGTTAAAATCTGTCTTGAATGTTTGTGGGTATGAAAGTCGCCAAATGCAAGACCACAAATATATTCTCTTTCTTTTGGATCCTCTGAAAAATTATGTTTTTCATATTTATATTTTCTAGCAGGAATATTCATTTCATTCATCCATCTGAAAACAGTGCTCGTTGCAACTCCCTCTTTCATTGCAATCTTATCCAAGGTCAGTTTTTGAACATTATAACAATTGTCCAAATCATCTTTTGATAATTTATTCAATTCCCTTTTGGTTGTAGGTCTTCTTTTAAATCCCCACAAAACCATATTCTTTCTAATTGTTCCCATACTGGCTCCAATTTCACTAGCTATAAACCTTAAAGATTTCCCTTTATCAAAATATAACTCTCTAATTTTTTCCTTACTTTTTTCAAGATTAAGTTTTTTCATTTTTTCAATTGTTCTTTCATATAAATTTCAACCTGTTTTGAGATAGTCATTCCATTTTTATCACAATGCTTCTTATATATCCCAAGAATCTTTTCATTTATAGACAGGGTCAATTTTGCATTTCCCTTTTTTACTTGTGATGACACCATACGTATATATACGTATAAAGAATATTTAAACCTTTTGGTTCTAGCTGTTTACCACGATTGATCCAATAAAACGATTAAAGCTTTTTCCAAGTTTCTTCCAAAATAGTGCTTTATGCGGTTGGTTTTCTGATTTCATTTTAAATTCTCTTTTATGCATTGGATAAACTCTTCAACATCTTTCTTTAACTTTTCGTGAAGGGCATTGAAAACTATCCCATCATCAATATGACCATATTCATGAACTATCACATTTCTCATCCTTTTTGCATTTTGAAGGTTGTTTGAAAGCTCATTTGTCAGAAGCCCACAATTTTGTAATATGTCAAATATTTGCAGATCATCTTCAGGCATGTCTAGTTTTTTCTCTTTTATAGCCAAAAACCCCAAATCAACAAATGCTTCAACAATTTTTTCAATATATCTTTCACATGCTGCCTTTGATTTAAGGTCTTGTTCATACTCTTTAAAGCTTAAAGGAACCATAGAATAAAGCTCGGAGAGATATCTTTCTATATCTTCTATTTTATCTTTGATTCTTTGATTCATAGATTGTCCTCCCTTTCAAATCTATCTCTTTTTTGACCTTGTCTGGAAGAACATTGTATACTTGCACATCTATTTTCTCACTTACTTTTCCAGATATCTCTATTCTAAATTTGGTGGCTTCCTCATTTGAAATATCATAAAATTCGACCGCTATGTCTATGTCAGATATCAATGCAAGATTATTCTCTGCTGCAGACCCAAATAAAATTATCCTATTAATTTTTGGGAAATACTTGCTATCAAGGATTGCTTCCTTTGCATCGTTTATTTTTTCCTTAAGCACTGCCCCATGCTTCAATTCAAATTCTGAGCTGAATGGCAAAAGTTCATTTATAGCATCAAATTTTTTTCTTATATCTCTGGATAATCTTGTCTTTTCAGAAGGCTTTAGCCTTACTCCTAAAAGCTGCTTTTCAATTATCACAATCTCTCTCTCTCCAAATATCCTTCTAATATCCCTGCATCTTTTTAGAGTATTAAGTAAGTTCATTTTAACTTATAGTTATCATCATAATGATAACTATTATCACAATCATGATATATTTAAACCTTTTGTTTCATTTTTTCTTTAGTTTGAAAGCACAGAAAAATGGGATTTTGGAATATAACTCATAATCATACGGAAAAAGTTTCTTCGCCTTTTTCAATGGAAATGCATCCTTGTAATCAATTAATTCAAAACCATTTCGCACTATTGTTTTGATTATAGTTTCATAGGTCTTATGATAGGCTGGGACTCTTACTTTCCTCTCATCCAGTATCCAATCTGTATAAATTGCCTTTTCATCAAAATAATCTTTGATCCCAAGTGCTTTGAATTTTTTTCTACCGCATTTTACATTTATTTTGCATTCTGAAACGGGATTTCCAGCAGAGAATATGAAAATTCCCCCTTTCTTCAGAACTCTTGAAACCTGTTTGAAAACTTTATCCCAATCCTTGAAATAATCTATCACCAATGCAGCATAGACCATATCAAATTTTTCATTGAACGGAATTTTGTATCCAGAACCCTGTCGAAGATCTAATTTCGGATTATTCTTTCTCGCTATTTTTAGCATTTCATCAGAAAGGTCAAATCCTTTTAGCTTTGCCCCCTTCTTTGTAAGCAATTTAGCATAAATTCCCGTCCCACACCCAAAATCAAGAATCTTCTTTCCTCTTACATTTCCCAGGAGTTCAAGTGTTGCAGGCATTTCAAGAAGTTCATTGTAAAACCATCCCTTCGGATACATTTTTGTCCTGACATGATTATACCATTCGGCCATGGAATTATAGGCCTTCCTAGATTCCTTTTCTTCTTTAGTTTTCATTTTTCTTCTAATTTTTCTAAAGATTCCTTATCTCTATCGATTTCAATGGTGCAAATTTTATCAACAAGATAATCATGCATCTCAGGATATTTTTTCTTTAAAACATTGATTGCCCACAACCCATTTTTATGAAAGCTAAAATTCCCCAATTTATGGTGTACTGGACAAACGGCAACCCCATTCATTGAATCCCAGCGAGTCTCAGCAAATTCCCGTGGGATTATATGATGGGCATTTAGATAATCTTTCCGGTTGCATATGGCACATCCATTGTTAAATCTCTCTTTCACAGCAATCGCCCATTCTTTATCTTTCTTATTCTTTTCTTTCTTCAGAAGTTTTTTCTTATTCACCATATTCTTTTACTTAAACCTCTAAAACTCAATAGAAATATAAATGTTTCTTAGAAAATTTATGCCCAAACAGCCTCTTCAACATTTTCTTGTTTAGTGCCATATATTGTTTCAGTCAGTTCTTTAGGACTAAACCATAGTTCACTCTCAGCTTCAGCAGTTTCAGGAGCATCCGAAACATGGACTACATTTTCAAAAACATCAGTTGTTGTGTGTATTCTTCCAAATCTTCCCCTTAGGCTTGTAGGTTTTGCCTTTTCAGTTCTTTTCTCAATTGGCTTAGGGAACCCATTACAAATCCTGTGGAAGAATTGTGGTTCTTTTATTCTGCTTCATCCTATCAAAAGCTTTCTGAAGCATTTCTGAAACTTTTTTATCAAGAGCTTCTGGGACCTTGCTTCCAATCCTTGCATCTTTTGGAAGAGCTTTCTTTAAATTAAATCTGATAGCAAGTCTTGGAACCTTATTTTTATTTTTTTGATTTTTTGGCATTTTTCAGATTACCTTCCTCTGTAACCAAACAATTTATCATAGGCCGGATGATCAACGATACTTAATATAAAAAGGAATATTTCGATTTTATTTCCATCAAGGGTATAAAGCATTCTCCAGAAATTGGATAGCTCAACACGATATAAGTTTTTTATTCCCGCTTTTATAAATGCTTCTGGAATTAATTCCTTCCTTATGGGGTCTCCAAATTGGGGATTTTTCTTGAGAATCTCCATGATTCTATGAATTGATTTAACAAGAATCTGCGCTTCTTTATCTTTTCTTTCTTTTAACTTTAAAAAACTCTCCTGTGCTTGCCCTCTTAATAAAATTCTGATTTGCTTGTTCCAGGCCATATCACACCTCCAGCGCCCCATGCAGCATCTTCTTCAAATGGCCAGGTTCAGAATAAATCCATTGGATTCCCTTCGGGCCATAGATAATTTTTCCGCTTTCCCATAAATACTCTAGGATTATTTTCAGAGTCTGATGCATCACTTGTTTTGGGAGCTGTCTTTTAAGATCAGATAGTTTCAAAGGGAGGTCTCTATGTTCTTTCAGAAAATTTTCAACCATTAACACAGTATTAAGATTGGGATATCTTTTTATTTTATGATTTTCCTTTTCAACCATTTCTGTTTCACTGAATTTCAATTTTTGAATTGTCATTTTGTTTTTCATATGTATCAATTGATACTTTAAAAGTATCAATATTTATAAACCTTCCTATGAATCATTATTCTTTAGAATTCTTTGATTTTTTGACAGCCTTTTTTGGCTCTTTCTTTAGTCCAGTATCTTTCTTTTCTTGTTTTTGTTCAGCTTGCTCTATTATCTTCTCTTCTTTTGCCTCAATTTCAGGTCGCATGAATGGGAAGAAAATAACATCTCTTATGGATGCTGAGTTTGTAAGAAGCATTATCATCCTGTCAATCCCCAATCCAAGACCGCCTGTAGGGGGCATCCCATATTCCAATGAATTCAAGAAATCCTTGTCTTGAGGGTAATCAAGGCCCTTTTTCTTAATGTACTCTGCCTGCTCTTTAAACAGTTTTCTCTGCAAGACAGGATCGTTCAATTCAGAATAAATGTTTCCGACCTCCATGTTCGCTATGAATGGCTCATCTCTTTCTATCAAAGCAGGATTTTTTCTATGGATTTTGCAAAGAGGAGTTGTTTCCTTTGGATGATTTATGATATGGATTGGCTGCACTAAATGTTCTTCAACAAGATGCTCAAATATTGCGAATATCACAAGGCCCCTAGGGGTTTTTTCATCAATTTCAAGATTCAATTCCTTTGCCTTCTTCAAAAGCTCCTTGTCAGGCATTTTTTCAACATCAATCTTTGCATATTTCTTCAAGCCTTCATATACTGAAAGTCTTGTCCATGGCCTTTTGAAATCAAGAGTTTTTCCCCGGTAATCAATTTTCGTCGTTCCCAGAACTTTCTTCATGCAGTATTCATATGCCTCTTCAAAAAGAGTCATCATATCATCATAATCTGCATAGGCCCAGTAGGCTTCTATCATTGTGAATTCAGGGTTATGTGACTTGTCTATTCCTTCATTCCTGAAGCTCTTGCATATTGTGTAAACTTTCTCATATCCCCCGACAATAAGTCTTTTCAGATATAATTCTGGAGAGATTGACATGTACATTTTCAAATCTCCCAACTCATGAAGATGAGTGACAAAAGGCCTTGCCTCCGCCCCCCCATAAACCGGCTGAAGCAATGGAGTCTCGACTTCAATGAATCCCTTTGAATTCATGAATTCTCTTAGAGCATTGATTATCTGAGTTCTCAACTCGAAAGTCTTCTTGACATCAGGATTCATAAACAGATCGACATATCTCTGCCTGTATCTTTCTTCCTTGTCTTGCAAACCATGCCATTTTTCAGGAAGTGGAAGGATCCCTTTTGACAATATTTCTATTTTCTGCGCAAGGACAGATATTTCTCCTCTCTTGGTCCTATGCATGATTCCTTCAACTCCTATGAAATCCCCGGAATCGACTGATTTCAAGAAAAATGCATTCTCTTTCTCTCCAAGGGCATTTTCCTCAACGAAAATCTGTATCTTTCCCTTTGCGTCCTGAAGCTGAACGAATGAAAGCTTTCCAAAAGATCTAACAGTCATTACTCTTCCAGCAACTTTTACTTTCTCCTTTGCCTTCTCCTCATTTTTCAGATAAGCATATTTTTCTTGAAGATCCTTAGAATAATTAGTAACATCATAAGAATATGGGTAGGGATTGATCTTTGCTTTTCTGATCTCTTCTATCTTCCTCATCCTTTCTTTCAACATCTCTTCTTCTCTTCCCATTGTATCTCCTTGATTTTTCGTGGTTTTAAACTTTACTTCTCAAACCTTTCAAATAAATTAATTTCGATAGGCTTAAAAGTCTTTTATTATACTTTTATTTATGGCCAAAGAAACAGTATTCAAATTTGAAGATATCAAATTCTTTGAAGAGAAGAACACAGTTAGAGGATTCTTTTTAGGATACTATTACTTTGATCTCTCGGAAGATGATCTTGAAAGACTTGGAAAATGGAAAGTCAAGGATAAAGCCCTAATCATTCAAGGTAACGAAGAATTTGTGAAGAAGAAATTTAATTCAATGCTTGATAGGAAGCTGCATGAATTGAAAAGTCTGCAGGGAAAAGACACAATTTATGTTTATGAAGGATTCCTGCCTCTGATTGGATGTTTGTATTTTGGAATTATGGACAGAAATACGAATGTTGTGGAAGTCAGACCCCTGACTGGATGCAATCTAAACTGCATTTTCTGCTCCGTTGATCTAAATCAAAGACAAAGAGACTTTGTTGTTAATGCAGATTATCTTGCAGATGAATTCTCAAAGGTTGCAGAGCAAAAGTTTTTAGCTGGTGTAGAAGTTGAGGCCCACATAAACGCCCAGGGCGAACCACTTATGTATTCAAAACTCCCTTATCTCATACAAAAAATTTCCGATTCAGGATATGCGTCATTAATTAGTATTGATACCAATGGGACCCTGCTCACAGAAAAGCTTGTTGATGAACTTGTCAAGGCAGGACTAACAAGATTCAATATTTCTCTTAATTCTCTTTGTTCTGAAATGGGGACAATGATTGCTGGAAAAGAATACCCTTCAGAACACGTTATCAAAATGTGCAAGTACATTGCAAAGAAAGCAGACATTCTCATTGCTCCAGTTTGGATGCAAGGGATAAATGACCATGAAATTGAGGATATGATCAAATTTTCTCTCGAACTTAAAAAAATAAGACCTCAACAGGAGGTTCCAATGATTGGAATACAGAATTTTTTAGAGTATGAATATGGAAAACAGCCAGCAAAGCAGATAAGTTTCGAAGAATTCTACAAGAAATTGAGACCATTCGAAAAGAAATACAATTTAAAACTTGTTTTTGATAAAGATGATTTTAATATCAAAAAATGCATAACTCTCAAGAAGCCGTTCAGAAAAAATCAGAAGATCGAATGTGGGATTGTATGTGATGGGAAATTTCCTGGAGAAAAACTTGCATTCTCCAATGATAGAATAATCTCACTTCCAGACTGTGATGCGAAGATAGGAAAGAAAGTGAAAGTTACATTAACTAGGGAGAAATATAATGTTTTCTATGGTGCGATTAATTAGAAGAATTATTTCAGCTTGTAAACTCTTGGAGGACTATCAATATTCTTCAATGGCCTGTTTCCAAGATTCTCAAAGTTTACATTTATTTTTCCCCTGACTTGACTGTAAACGTCCTCTGAAATGTAAATCTTGCCCGGCTCGCATATTGATTCTATTCTGCTTGCGATGTTGACTCCATCTCCAAAAATATCTCCACCTTTGTGAATAACATCTCCGAGATGTATTCCAATTCTTATCATAATATCCTCTTTCTTCAAAAGATTTTGTATTTCCATTGCGGCCTTCACTGCCTGGACTGCAGAATTGAAATCCCCCATAATCGCATCCCCTATGGTTTTTACAACCCTTCCATCATGTTCTTTGACTATCTGCTTCATTGCCTTTTCATATCTCCAAAATTTTTTGAGCGTTGCCTCTTCATTTTTTCCCATTTCCTTACTAAATCCTTTCATGTCTGTGAACATTATAGCGGAAAGTTTTCTCTTTCCCTCTTCCTCAACTTCCTTTTTCTCCCCTTCCTTAAAGAAAAGATACATTATCAGTTTGTAAAATCCAAATACAATAAGAATGAATACTGCTAATGCAATTATGATCACAAAAGTTATTCCTATAAATTCTCCAACATGGTCTGCGGTGCTTCCAACAATTTGCGATGAATTATTCATAGATTATCAAAGATGGGCTAGTTAAAAAAGTTAATTAAACCATTAAATAAGAACAGTTTCGGGTTTTGCAAAAATACTTCCATCATAAACTACTTTTGCTATTTCGATCAATTGGTCATTGCAGAATACTGCAACTTTTTCACCCAACTCAAAATCTTCAGGTTTTTTCCTTAGCTGTTCTAAAAATATTGGGCTCCCATTCTTCAATTTGCCCAATGCCTCTTTCTTTACTTCAACATATTTTATATTTTGTTTGATTACTTTCTCCATAGGAATTAAACATTTCAAAAGTTTTGAAGGGATTTTTGATTTCATATCATATTCGTACGCCTCAGATAAATCGTTGAGAGTTATGGAATCTTTCTCCTCAAACAATCCTGCCCTTGTCCTTCTCAATTCAGTCATATGTGCTCCAATTTTCAAATGCTCACCCAAATTATGGCAAAGCTTTCTTATGTAAGTTCCCGCTTCACATTTCACATAAAATAAAAAGTCCCTACCTTCATGTTCTAAAATTTTGAATTCGTAAATCTCTCTTTCCCTTTCTTGTCTCTTAACTCTTGATTTTACTGGGGGTAATTGAGTTATTGTTCCTAAAAACTTTTCTTGTATTGCCTTTTCAACAGTTTTCAAATCCACCTCTTCATGAAAATGCATTGTTCCAACATACTCCTTCCCAGAAACCAAGTACTGAAGAAGCTTTGTGGCTTTCCCAACAGCGATGGGCAGAACTCCTGTAACCATTGGATCCAAAGTTCCAAAATGTCCCGCCTTGTCAACATGAAGAATCTTCATAACCCATTCATCCACACTATGGGATGTTGGCTCCTCTGGCTTGTCTATATTTATGAAACAGCCATTCAGCAAATTTTTGATGTCCATAATTCTTCGAGAAAAAGAAGATTAATAAGCCTTTTCTTATTGATAATTTAATGAACAAAAACATCCCAAGGGTAGAATTCAAGGTGGCAAAACTGAATGAAATCTTTCCAGCAATACACAAATTCTTGAATCCAGAACAAAGTAACTGGATCTGGGATTGGAGCGATAGAATTTACAAAGAATATCCCTGGATTAAAAATAAACTTCAAAATGTTAAAGACCGGAGAATTAGAAAAGATATGGAATACAGTTTTTTTAAAAACATAATCGAAAATGATAAAAATGGATTTGAGAATAGGAGCAAACTTTTTCAGAAGAAATGGAATCGGGTCAATGATTCCATTATGAATGCATTATCGGATGTTTTAGAGATTAAATGGTCTAAAACGGACAAGAAGTTTGTTGCCCGAGTTTCTTTGAATCCTATCTGTCCAAGGGACATACACAAAAGAAATTTTGATATTTTTTATAAGAAAGGTACCCATGAGATGATCGGAACTTCGATCCATGAAATACATCATTTTATTTATTTTGAAAAATGGAAAGAAGTCTTCCCAGGGGCAAATGAAAAAGAATTTGACTATCCCCATTTGGTGTGGAAACTAAGCGAGATGGTGCCCAAAATAATCCTAAATGACCAAAGAGTCCAAAAGGCGTTCAAATACCAATTTGGTTCATACAAAATATATGAAGAAGCAAAAATAGATGGCAAGCCACTTTTATCATATCTTCAAGATTTCTATGACAATAGAAAAGACTTTTCGGATTTTTTGAGAAAGTCCTGGAAGTTTGTTAATAAACGCCGAAGAGAAATTAATAAACTTTAGAAATCTATTTCTCAAGCGTCTGCCTTACTGGATGTTTAGATTGTGCTTTATTGTGAGGATGGTCTTTCCTGGGTTCAGCGTGTGAATGTTCTTTGTGAGCATGTGATTCATGTTCTAACATTTTTTCTTCTTTCTTGTATTTCTCTGCACTAACTTCAGCATCCTTGGCCTTCTCTTCCCTTATCTTTTCATCTAAATTCTTTGTGGCCTCTTGAACCTGTTTTTCAGTTTCTGCCTTTGCTTTCTCTTCAGCTTCCTTTCTCTTTGTTTCTTCTGCTTTTTTCTTGTCAGTTATGACTGTTTTTCTTTTGCTTTCCTTTTCTTCAAATTTCTTTGCCTTTTCAGAAAGTTCGAAAAGTTCAACATGAACTATGTTTTTGTCATCTTTGACTGCCTTGATCTTAATTTTTCCAGGAGGGCTCTTTATTCCTCTTCCCCAAACATTCTCATTGACCCATCTGCTAAGCTTGACATTATTCATGTCTGTCTTCATGTGCTTTGCTATGAATTCCTTGACTGCCTTGATTCCCTTCTTTGCTCTTTTGTATTTAGGGACCTTAAGCCATTCTTTTCTCAAGGGAATTACATACTGTCTTTCTAATACCATTTCTTTATTCTCCTTGGAAGCACTTTCAACTTGGTTCTTTTCCAGCTTCTCTTGACTGCAGTTATTCTGGAAGGATGAATCCTCTTTCCTTTCCCGTATCTCTTCAAGGTTGTCCAGAATGGAGCCCATTTTGTGTGTCTTCCATGCTTTCCCAACTTCAACTTCTTTGATAATGACTTATATCGTGCCATGCTAATTTGCTCCTTTGTGAACTTGAACTGCAACCTCATCCAAGAATAGCTTTCCTTTCTTTGTGAGTCTTCTTCCGGCCTTCTTATCTTTGAATTTTTCCACAAGTCCGGCCTTTTCTGCCTGTTGAAGAATTACTCTTATAATTTTTCCAGATGCTCTGAAGAATATTGATGGCTTTACTCCCCTATCCATCTTTCCGCCATATCTTGTTCTAAGTTTTGAAACACCTACTAATCCTTGAGTATAAAGTTGATGAAGGATGC
This sequence comes from Nanobdellota archaeon, assembly GCA_018829845.1. Lineage (GTDB taxonomy): Archaea > Nanobdellota > Nanobdellia > Pacearchaeales > JAHJTO01 > JAHJTO01. The sequence goes on along the minus strand of JAHJTO010000084.1, from coordinate 30,498 downwards.
TTGCGGCCCTTGATTGCCACCAATCCAATTCCATTGGGGGCCTTACTTTTCCTGCTCCAGTCTTAACAAATTTAGCCCATTCGGGCATTTGCAGTTCAGGAATCTGTTTTAATTTTTCTTTTAAAACAGAGTTAAACTTGCCAGATTCTATATCATATGGTGTTATTGAGTATTCTGCCATTTTTGTGTTTGAATTTCTTGTTTTCTAAGCGTTTTCAATAAGCCTCACCTTGCGGTGATAGATAAGTTCTGGTGCGTGGATGCAAAGCATCTCTTGCAAGGGAACCCTCAAGCTTAATTTATGTGAATAAAGGAGGTTTATAAATCTTACTTTGGATAAACTTTTGCGAAATCCCTAGATAAGCCATACCCATTTTTATATATAAAACGCAAAAGTTTAGTTTGGGTCATTTCCTTTCTGCTTAAAACTTCATAGAAGTTTTGGCAGCGCCAGAAACCCTGGTTTCTCCACGCTTTCTGAATCTTCTCAAAGTAGCCTTGAATCCGATTGTTGTGAAGTCATATCTTTGTTCTTTATCCTCAAGCTTCTTACACATTTCCTCAGCCATCTGCTTGATTTCTGCCTTATCCCTTGTTGAACTCTTCAGAAATGATACTTTGACTATTCTATGGGTCTTGAATGCATTCCTTAGAGCCTGCATGAATTGATCAGTCAATCCAGACTTCCCCATTTGAAAGCTTGCGAATGCGGCCATGCTAGAAAATTCTCCTTTCCATACCGAATTTTCGGCATGACAAAAATCTTTGATTTTTTATCATTATAATTCATACTCCCTTACTTTATTAAAATATTCCAATAAAAGGCCTGCGAACATCACAAGGTCCATATTCTTTACTTCCTTTGGGCTAACCCATCTATATTCAGAATGTTCATCTGAAAGTTTGACGTTGGTCACGCGGGATTCCACAAGATAAACATGGCAGGTGCTATCATATTTTTCATTTTCCATATGCAGAAGGGGAAGTTCCTTGACAATTTTACATTCCAATCCAGTTTCTTCTTTAATCTCTCTTAACAGCGCTTTTTCTGGATCTTCTGTTTCTTTTATCTTTCCACCAGGGCACTCCCATTTTCCACTATTCTCTGGAACCATATCCTTTAATTTTTTGAGAAGAAGATATTTTCCCCCACATCTCACAAGACCTTTTGTCAAATATATTTTTAGAACCATTCTATATTAATATTATCTGAAGGAAGGGCTGATAAAGCTTCCTCTTTTTTGATGTTGAGCTTTTCTGCTATTTCCATTGCAACCTCTTCTTTCTTTTTCTTTCCAGGAACAATGAATGCAATGTCTGTCTTAAATGGAACACATCTAATCTTTTCATTCTGAAAAGTCAAGTAAAGCTTGAGATCAACCCTAAAATGATTTAATCTTCCTTCTACTCCGAAAGTTCCAGTATTCATGCCCTTTGTCTTGTAAACTTGTGATCCTGAAAATGAATGCACATCAACACTCTTCTTTTTGTTTTTCCATGCCTTACTCAAACAAGCACAGAATATTGCCATCTCTTTCAAATCCTTTTCAGTTGGATTGTCATCCATGATTACACAGAAAGGACTTCCAGGCTGTTCAGTATGCATGACAACAGAATTATTAGAAGCACGTTTTATTACATCTTCATTTTGCTCAGAGGATTTCCCTCCAATGACCAATGCTCCTGAAGAAGTGTAGAACCATCTGAATTTTTGATAATCAATTTCTTTCATTTTCTTTTTTCTAATTTCTGCCCATCCGGATTATCAAGAACATTAAATCCTTTTTTCTTTATCTCATCCCTTATCTCATCTGATTTCTTCCAATTCTTTGTTTCTCTTGCTTTTTCTCTTTCATCAAGGAGCTTCTGAATATCCTTACTAATGGGAATTTTCTCTTCTTTCAAATCTTTGAGATTTAATCCAAGAACTTTGTCAAAATCCAAAGCAAGATGATATTTTTCACAGTCTTTCAATTCTTTCTCTTTCAAAACCCCATTAAGGAATGCAATTGCTCCAGGCATATTGAAATCATCATTTATTATTTCTAAAAATTTCCTCTTTTGTTCTTCAACATTGTTTTCATGGAACTTTTCTTTGTCTTTCTTCAGCTCGATTATCTTTCTCTTCAAGTTTTCATAGGCATTCTTTGCAGAATCAAGATTCTCGTATGTGAAGTCCAACTGTGTTCTGTAACTGGCCGTCAAACAGAAATATCTGAAAGCCATAGGATCATACCCTTTTTTCTCGAGATCGGAAAGCAATGCAAGCTCTCCTTTGCTCTTTGCCATCTTCTCTCCTTTGAAGAGGAGCCACTGGTTATGCAGCCAGTAATTCACGAATTTTTTTCCTGTTGCAGCCTCAGACTGGGCTATCTCATTTGTGTGATGTATCTGTATATGCTCTTGCCCACCTATATGTATGTCAAAATTCTCCCCAAGATATTTCATAGACATGGCAGAGCATTCAATATGCCATCCAGGGAATCCTCTGAAATTGACCCTGACTTTTTTATCAGATTTTTTGCTTCCTTTTACTTCTTCTAAGATTTTGACATTGGGGCTATTTTCAGAGATCTTTTTTAATTTCTCATATTCTCTTTCAGGCATTGTTATCTCATCTATGAAATCCCATTGCATTATATGATTTGGCTGGTTTGTTATCCAAAGTGCAAAATCTGAAGGGTTCTTTCTTTCAGGATCTATTTCAACTCTCGCTCCTGCTTTGAGCTCTCCAAACTTCAATCCTGCCAATACTCCGTAATCCTTTGATTTTGACGTGTCGAATATTATTCCCACATTCGTTAGATAGGTATGGCCATTTTTCCTTATTCTTTTGATAAGCTCTTCCATCTCATTGATGTGCTCTGTAGCCTTACACCATATATCAGGACCTATGACATTCAATTTTTTCAGATCATTTTGAAATGCTTCCGTGTATTTCTTCGCCATCTTAAGCATGGATTCTTTATTTAGGGGCAGACCTTCTCTTTTTAGGGCCTTCAACATTTTATCTTCCCCCTCATCAGCATCAGAAGTAAGATGGCCCACATCAGTTATGTTTATCACATGTTTTACTTTAAATCCGTTATAAGTAAGAACTCTTTTCATCACATCATCATACACAAAGCTTCTCATATTCCCTATGTGCTGGAACCAGTATACTGTTGGGCCGCATGCATACATCCCAACATGGCCTTTTTTGAGCGGTTTGAAATTCTCTTTCTTTCTTGTAAGGGTGTTATAAAGTTTCAATGTCATATTTATGGGAGAGAGAATGAATTTAAGAAGATTTCTAAAAGACAAAAATCAAAAAATCAGCCAAGGAATCCCTTGCTTATGACTTGGATTATGAAATATTTTCCACCAACATCCTGATTCAATTTTACATCCTTGACATCTATGTTTACTGTCTGAGTACATAGGGCAGTTGCTTTTGGAATTCCGAACTTGACTGTTGCAGTTGAAGTGTCTCCCTCATAGCCGTCAAAATTTCTGTATGTTCCAATTCCAGAGAACCAGCTCTCAACAATAGCTTTGGCATTCCTTTGCAGGCAATCGCTGTTCTGATCCAAAGTGAGCTTGTATTGAAGTCTGTCTCTTGAAGAGGCAGTTCCATCAATTGTTCTTGCAGCTATGGCCGCCCATGCCAAATCAGTATCTGCTTTCACCTTGATGGTTTTATCAGATCCAAGAAGTACAATTAAATCAGAAGATTCTTCATCTGCAAAAAGATCGATTATTTGAGCCTTCGTTTTCTCATTAGTTATATCCACAAGTTCAGTTGCCCCTGTGAAAATTGATCTTACTAATACAAGTCCAAGAACCAACATAGTCATTGAAAGAACAATCACAACTACAGTTGTCATGCTCAATTCAATCGCACCTTTTTTATTTTTACTTTTTAAAATACTTCTCATTTCACACTCTTTTTTACAATATATTAAGCTATTTTTGATTTATAAAAGTTGCTCTAATGGAAATATTTATAGTTTCCAGATCATTTAATTCAGGATGGAAATTACTGAAGAGGTGGCAGAATTAATCGGTGCTTTGATAGGTGATGGATATATCTATCGTAAAAATGGCAAATATCAAATAGGTTTTGTGGGAAGCCCAAAAACCGATATGGAATATTTTGAGAGTCTAAGAAAGTTGATTCTTTCGGAATGGAATAAAGAATCAAAACTTACGTTAAGGGAAAGGGGTCTCAGAATAATCATAAATTCTAAAGAGTTAGCCAACTTTCTCATTGATGAATTAGGCATTCCTCATGGGGATGGAAAATGTGAAAAAGTCATAATTCCTAAGCTAATTGCCGACGATTGGAATTTGGCTAGAAAATCAATAAGGGGGATAGCCGATACTGACGGCTCAGTTTTTGTTGCACAAAAACCTGGAACAAACAATTATCCTTCTATAGAAATTACAACATCTAGCAAGGCATTAGCTGATCAAATTAAAAATCTGCTTTCAGAAAATGGTTTCAGAGTTGCGAATATTTGGTCTTATAAATCCAAACTAAGCAAAAGGACTACTTACAAAGTTCCACTAAATGGCAAAGAGAATATCAGAAAATGGATCGAGGAAATTGGATTTTCAAATCCTTACAAACTAAACAGAGCATTAGAATATTCTAAATAAAAAATGCTGATGGGGAGGGAATGGGACAGGAGGGAGTTGAACCCCCGACCCCACGGTCTTCAGCCGTCTGAGCTGTTCTTAGATTTCTCCGCGGAACAAGTGCTCTCCCAGCTGAGCTACCGATATGGCTTCATATGTCTGGATTGACATTTAAAGTTCCCATGGTGTGGGAGATTTCCTTCTCCCCATCATAAGAAGCGAAAGTTTCCTTTGCTTCTCAACATTTTCAAATCCAATGTGCTTAAAAAACTTTGCAAGAGAGTCTTTTTTCCTTATCTTTATGATAATTGGCACAGGGCTTTCGCAATCAGTAAGGGGATCATAAGGGGGGCTTTCGCGCCCCCTTAGAAGTTACGATTAGGCCGCCTTCTGTTGTTCTTCCCTAAAAGGAGCAGAACATTCCAACATCCGACTATGCCTCCGTTCTGGAGTTGCACCGGCAGCGCTCGCGCGTTTCATCAATTCCATTATGGATCTCGGTTACCCTCGATATCCGTCGCATCTCCAGGTTTCCATTGCATATTACTATGCAATTTCCATTGGACCCGACATCATATTCCCATATTGGCTGTGTCGTTTCTGTTCAAGCGTTATCCCTCACAGGATATCCAATAATTGGACTTGCCACTTCTGTAGGGAACCTGCGGTTTCCTGACAATTCCCTTCCCCTTTGAAAGGAGGTTGATTGTGAAGGAACCATTGGTTCCTTACAGGGTGGGCGGACCTTCCTCAGAATTAGTCTTTGATATGCTTAAAAATCCCGTCAGATTTTTAGCACGCCAGAAATCTTTGATTTCTAAGCGTGTTGCAAAGATTGTGCTTTTAACACCCTAATCCCGAAAGTTGGCTTCGTTACTTCGATATTATCACTGTTTTGGGATATATAAGATTTGCTATTTGGAAATCTTCTTGCCAGCATGCAATAATTAATTTTTCAGAATTTTTAAATTCTGGGACACCAGAAACTTTCAGTTTCTTAGTGATTTTCTTTAGAAAGAGACTGTCGTCACACAACTCGTCTTTATAAAAAATAACAGAAAGACGAGGCGCTGTATAGGAAGCAGACTATATCACATTTGTGAATAAAGTGTTTTGGTGAAGCTATTAGTAGTTGCTGGCTGAATCCATTGCTGGACTTACACCACAACTCTATCAACGTCATCTTCTATGACGGCCTTAATTGTCTCTTTTTGCGAGCGGCTTCGTGCTTAGATGCTTTCAGCTCTTATCCGCCAAGGCGTGACTGCGCAACCTCCCACTTGAGAATTGCTAGATCAGAGGCCTCCAATGTTCGTTCCTCTCGTACTAGAACATTGTTTCACTCAGACAATAACACTCCTAGTAGATATCATACCAACTGTCTCGCGACGTTGTTAACCCAGCTAACGATCCCTTTTAATGCGTGAACCCCGACACCCTTGGTTGCTTCTGCACAACCAGGACAGGGAGAGCCGACAGCGAAGTAGCAAACCGCGCCGTCAATATGGACTATCGGGCGCGACAACCCTGTTATCCTTGAGGTACCTTTTTTGTCAGAGTGGGCTCCCACTAAAGGAGCACCACCGTTCGCTAGGCCACTCTTTCGAGTCTGCATCCTTCTTTTTACGGGATACAGTCAGGCAAACTTTTGCCCTTGCGCTCTTCTCCAGATTTCTGACCTGGATGAGTTTACCTTTGGGCCCTACAGCTATCTTTTCTGTAGGATGCCGCCCCAGCTAAACTGCCCACCTGTCACTGTCCCCTCTCGGGTTAGCACTCTAAAAATCGTTAAGTAGTGTTACATTGTTGATCATCTTACCCAAAGGATCGAATCATCTCTCCTACTTACGCTATGCAACAATCTCTAGAATACAATAACAAGCTGCAGTAAAGGTCTACAAGGTCTCCGCTTCCCACTAGGAGTCTCTGGTCTTTTCACCAGAAGGATTTGTTCGGAAAGTTCCAGTTAGGGACAGTGACAACCTCATTAGATCATTCATGCAAGTCACCATTCAGATGACAAGGTATTACGCTACCTTAAGCTTCCTGACTTACATTGCTGTAAGAGTCGGACTATCTCTTCCATATTCATTGACTTAAACGATGTCAATGAATGGTTTGGCGTATAGTCTCTGAGGATCCCAAAGATTTCATTATGTCTTCAAGTTTATATCTTCTATACTTCCCTTCTCCATTCATAGTAAAAACTTTTTTCAACAATCTCTTGAAACTTTTTATGTCTCCGTGCTGATGTTCTTCCAAACCCTCAACAACTTCAGAGAATATCTCAAAATTTTTTCTTTTTACTATCAACTTATATTTTTTGAAGAAAGGAATTACTTTACTTATCAGTTCTTTTCTACTCTGCACTGTAAACTGCATAGTATCTTCTTGACCGTATTTCTTTATCACAACCCCACATTCAAGTATACTCTGTAAATGATACAGAATATCTTTATTCTTAATATGCTGAGTCACATGAAATATTGGATCAAGCACCCATCTTGCTTTTGCAGATTTTTGGTTTTTTATAGAGATGCAAAAGCATCCCTCACCATCTACAAAACCAAGTAAGTAATGTATAAACTGATCCTTGTTCATGACCCTCATATAAAGGTCAAGAACTTTTTAAATCTTCGGTTTCCTGCTGATTGTCCATGCACTTTAGAGATTTTCACATCAAATTATTTGATGTACTCTAAAATTCAAATAGGCTAATACTACCTATTCAGGATTTCCAGCAAACAGCCAAATTTATTGACCCCCTTTACATGCTCAAGGGTCATAGTTACCCCCGCCGCTAGATGGGTCTTAGCTCCCTTGAAAAGGAGTTTGAAACACCATCGCTGGGCAGATTTCACCTATTGTACACATCCTTTCGGATTAGCAATAAGCTACGTTTTTGATAAACAGTTGAGCCATCCTTGTTACTGAGACCTATCGACGCTTGACAAATAAATCTGCTTACACGAAGATAGGCATCCCTTATTCCGAAGGTACGGGACTAATATGCCGAATTCCCTTAACTGGTTTAGCTTTTCATGTCTTAGTCTATTCAACTTGGGCACCTGTTCCGGTTCTTGGTACGGATATCTGTATTCTCCAATTTAACTTTTCACGGGCTCTAGGACTCTGCGAACTTGCGACTGATAACTTCATATGGATTATAGCATTACACTCCCCACACTTAATTATCAGATGTCCGTAGACATCCGCATATCCCTAAGCAATTTAAATCTTCGACGAATACAAATAGGGTCCGAATATTAACGGACTGCCCTTTCGTGTATCTCAGTTAAGAATACACTTAGGACCGCCTAACCCTCAGCTAATCGATATTGCTGAGGAACCCTTACCCTTTCGACAGTGCTGGTTCTCACAGCACTCAGATCCTACTAAAGCCAGGATTATCATTCCTCACCACTCCACCCCTTCTTACGAAGAAGCTTCTGCGCGATGAGAACGCCTTCCTACCCCTCCGCTCTTGCGAGCGTGGCAAAAGTATCGGTAATCTGCTTAGTCCTGGTTATTTTCGGGGCCTTAAATCTTGACGAGTGAGCTTTTACGCTTTCTTTAAAGGATGGCTGCTTCTGAGCCTACCTCCTCGCTGTCTTGGATTTATGACACCCTTTGTAACAATTAGCAGACATTTTAGGACCTTAACTTCTGTTTCCCTTGTTCGGGTCTCGTAGCAGTAGCTTACCCACCGCCACTATTTCCTGTTCTTAGTACGTGCAAATTCTGAGTTGGAAAGGACACCGTACCCAAAAGGGTCTGCATGTCGAATCCGTGGCTTTACCTCACACGTAGAACGAACAAGACTATACTTTGGTATATTTCGGAAGGAACCAGCCATCGCCGAGTTAGATTGGCTTTTCACTCCTTACCCCAATTCATCAAAACACATGTACATAGCACTTGTTCGGACCTCCACCCTCCGTTAGGAGAGTTTCATCCTGATCAGGGCAAGATCACTCGGCTTCGGGTCAGATACCAGTGACTTGACGCACTTTCATACTCGCTTTCGCTTTGGCTACCCTTACGGTTAACCTCGCCACTAGAAATCTACTCCCTGGCTCGTTTTTCAAAACGTACGTTACAACTCCTTAGAGCCGTAACTAACTATAACTGTTAGATTTCAAGATCTTTTAACCTCTCGTTAGAGATACTTTTCAGCTTTCCCTCGCGGTACTAGTTTACTATCGGACTTAGGCAAATATTTAGGGTTGGCTCTTAGTTGAGCCGTATTCACGCCCCCTATCCAGCGGACGCTACTCTTTCGATTGGACTCTCCATATTGATTTCGTTTACGGGACTTTCACCCTCTATGGTCCTGCTTTCCAGCAGAGTTCAACTCCATAACTTAGGAGTACCAATCCCCACATCTCTCTGTACTTTCATACAGAGATTCGGATTGCCCTGTGCTGCTTTCGCTCGCTGCTACTTACAGCATAACAATTGTTATCTTCTCCTGCGGGTACTAAGATGTTTCAATTCCCCGCGTTTGCATTCTCAGTGAATTCCCGGCCATAGCCGAGACTGTCTCAGATTAAGGAATTTCGGGATCAAAACCTGCATGCGGCTCCCCCGAACTTATCGCAGCTTGCCACGCCTTTCATCGCTGCCTAAACCAAGCTATCCGTCTAACAGTTTAAAAAAAGACACTAAACTCCAGTGATATAGTCTGCTTCCTATGCAGTACATTCGGAACGAAACGCTCGGAATGTACTCAAGAACATTGCTATTCTTGAACGCCTCATCGTAGTCTGAACATGATTGAAATCTTTCGATTTCAAGCACACCAGAAATTTTTCAATTTCTCAGTGTGATGGGAAACTTTTAAGTTTCCGTCTTGATCAAAATCCTTTCGGATTTCTGGCATGACCTTATTCCAAAGTCCCGAAGGACTCCTGTAGTAATTTATGCCTTGACTACTTGACATACCACCCAGAATCACTTCTGGATGGCTCATAAAACTTCACTTAATCATAGTGGACCCATCGGGAATTGAACCCGAATCTCTTCCTTGCAAAGGAAGCATCCTACCGTTGAACTATGGGCCCGAGTTGGGGTAAATCTTTTTGTGTTAACTTGAACATGATTAGAAACATTGCATGTTTCTGTCATGCTGGAAATATTTCATTTCCGCGCATAAAATTTATTCAAAAAATATATTTTAGGAGGTGATCCATCCGCAGGTTCCCCTACGGATACCTTGTGACAACTTAACCTTCTTTATCGAACTTAGGTTCATTCTTTACAGACTTCACCTAAATCTGACTCAGATGGTTTGATGGGCAGTGTGTGCAAGGAACTGTGACTTATTCACCGGACGCTGATAACATCCGATTACTAGGGATTCCAGCGTCATGAGGCTAGGTTGCAAACCTCAATCTGAACTAGGCTACGTTTTAGGGGATTGGCTTCTCCTTTCGGAGTTGCATCTCATTGAACGTAGCATTGCCGCGCGCGTGTAGCCCAGGGGATTAGGATCATGCCACCTGTCGTTGACTGTACCTTCCTCTCCATTGCTGGAGCAGTCTGCATAATGTGCTCCCTCTCCGAGTAGCAATTATGCATGCAGGTCTCGCTTGTTACCTGATTTAACAGGGTACCTTACGGCACAAGCTTACGACGACTATGTAATTCCGCTCAGCGTGTTAGGTAAGCCCTTTAGACTGACCGTCATTCTGCTGTCGCTCCTGGTAAGGTTCACGGTGTAGAATCTGATTGAACCGCACGCGTCACCCCTTGTGTGTCCCCCCGCCAATTCCTTTAAGTTTCGGCCTTGCGGCTATACTCCCCAGGTAGATTACTCTTCAGCTTCCCTTCAGCACTGCACCCTCTCGAGGAAGGCACAATGTTTAGTAATCAGTGTTTACTGCCCGGACTACATGGGTATCTAATCCATTTTGCGCCCCGGGCCTTCATTCCTCACTGTCAGATCCGTTCTCGTAAGGTGCCTTCGCCATTGTCAGTCCATCCAAGATTAAAACATTTTACCGCTACCTTGAATGTACTCCTTACGTCTCCCGGTCTCTAGTCTTGCAGTCTCCCTTGCACGCTGTTGCATTGAGTGCAACAATTTCACAAAGAACTTACAAAACCAGCTACGAATGTTTTAGACCTAATAAATGTGGCCACGACTCGGACTGCTGGGATTACCGCGGCGGCTGGCACCAGTCTTGCCCAGTCCTTATTCGCCCACCTTTTTAAAGTAGACAAAAGCCTCTCAAATTGAGAAGCACTTTGGATTCCTCTCTCATTCTTTCGAACATTGGAGAATTTTCCCGCCTGCTGCACTCCATAGAGCTGGGACTAGTGTCTCAGAGTCCCTCTCAGGGCCTCTCCGTTAAGAGCCCTTACCGATAATTGGCTTGTTGAGTAGTTACCTCAACAACTACCTAATCGGCCGCAGTCCCATCCTAAGACCTTACGTTTCAACAAAGGCGCATTCCAGCCTCCTTTATCTATTGAAGTTTAGCCTCAGTTTCCCGAGGGTATCCTCAATCTTAGGGTAAGTTGACTACGTGTTACTGAGCAGTTCGCTCCCTCTTGCGAGGGTAACTTGCATGGCTAAGCGGAATCCAAATAGCCGCAGCCTCTAGCAGGATAAACTAGAATTTTTCAGTTAGTTTATTCTTGGAAAGAGTCACTTTCCGAATGATTGAAACTCTCGTTCCATCATTTGCTTTACAACTAATTATACAAGGCCGAATATTTGAAAATAGCATATCTTCTAAAACTTTTAAAGAAATTTTGTGTGGTTAACACTAAATAATATTACCCCAACATCACGCCCTAGCAAAGTTAAGGCACTCATAAAGTGACATTTTACAATTTCTCACAGTTTTGGGGCATTTATAAATCTTCCTACGATACTCCGAATATACTTACTATTCTAAAATTCTGAAATTACACTCCTTTTTCGAACATATCCTCAATAGAAAGGTTTAAATATAACTTTAACTATTATTAAGTGATAACAATATAAAACTTGTTGTCAAAAACTGAAAAATGAAACCCAACACAAAACCCCTAACCTATTTAAAATTCCTAAGGATTGTCCCAACAAAACTGCCAGATGGAACGATAAGGGATTATATTTACAGAGGCTCTGATGGAAAGGAACATGTCGGCCTGAGAGAAATTGAAAGAGAGAATTCCAATGGGGTTCTTGAAGGAATAATGATCATTGGAGACCATAAGGTAATCGAAAAAATTGAGATTCTAACTGATAGATTATATTCGCTAAAAAGGGCATTCAAAACAAAGCATCTAGAAGCAATGGGTGAGGCCTCCGAGGCATATCATACGCTCTGTAAGCAATCTGGATTTTAAAATGACATATATTTTTAATGAAAAAAGCAAATATCCGAAGAACACAGTAGAGCAAGTAGCGCTCAAGGATTATCTGCATTTGGTTGGACTTTTGGATTTCGAATATTCAAGCGAAGAGCTCAAGAAAAACATAAACGAGATTTTTGAAAAACTTAACAATTTTATTCCAATCTCGGCATGCAAGGCATGCGGAAAGGACCCAGAATATTTCCCAATGGAAGTAAAGACAAGACAATTTGAAAATCCATATAATGGAAGGATTTCAACAATTCCAGACTTAGTTGAAAAAGATCTTGATGATCTGAGATGCGGAGAGCACGTCAATTCCCCCAATAGGGCCGGGCTTTCCTATCGCCCAATAAAATTCAACCTTTTGAAGAGCTATTCAAGGGAGCCACAGTGGGTCATCGAAGAAATTCAAAAAACCCTTCTTGAGCTTGCAGGATTTTCAGGAATGAAAACAAAAAAGAATTGTGGGGAATTTTTTAAAAATCTCAAACAGAGATCAGCAATTGAAAAGCCAAAGAACCTCATCGAGATAATAAAACCCCAAATAATCAAGCCTTATCAGTCAGGACTTTTCTAGGAGTTTAACATGGATAATCTATCTCTAAGAAAAATACTCGAAACCCATGGATTTTCCAAATCCTTTGATGAGATAATCAATTATACTGTCAAAGAGGGAAGGGAAGCTTTGGTAACATGCTTTAGCAATTCCAATAACGAGATGATCTTCATTGTGAAATATGGGGGTTGTGATTCCACAAGACAGGGAACTGATCTGCCACACCCAAAGGCGGTAGATTCTTTCGGAAAAGAAGCCGATCCGGATTCTCCATCATTCTGGAATAATGATTGCAATAAATATTTGAACTGGCATACCCATCCTTCAAAATCCATTGATGAAGATTTGGGATTTTCCGAGGAGGATATTGATTCCCTTGAAGATTATTTGGTTGTAGGAAGGGAGATCAATGCCTCTGGAGAGATTACAATTCCTGTTTTAGGAACCATTGTAATTCCATCGGATAGGGCCTCCAGAGCAAATTCTCTATTGTTTATGCCCAAATCAATAGGTTTTTCTAATTCCTATCGCGATGTTTGTGAAAATGAACCTCCCACCCGAGGAAAGGCTCTTAAATTTCTAAGAAATTATGGTCAAGCCGATCTTATTGATTTCAAACTCCGAGATGGAATTTGGCAGCCTGCGATGAAAGACAAGAAAAAACTTGAAAATTATATATTCAACTCACAGAAGTAGCTCCTTCTTTCCTTAATCTTATCACTTTCTCGACGAAGCTTTCAATCTTCTGCTCATGGCTTACAAGAATTAGCTGAGCAATCTTTAATTCATCAAATACATTTCTAAGCTTGTCTATCTGCTCCTGTGAAAATCCATCTGTAGGTTCATCCAAAATTAGAAGATCACGGGTTTTTATCTCAGACATGAGTCCATTAATGACTTGATTCAGTGCCAGCCTGTATGCAAGAGCGGCTGCGGTTCTTTCTCCCCCACTCAGGAATTTATAATCAATTTCAAATCCGTTCTGTTCTATCGTCGGTGTAAACTCTTCATTTATTCTTGCGCTCAAGCCATCCACAAGCATTGAAAACCATTTTCCAAATAGCTCTGAAAATTCTGAATGTACCTTGGACATAACTTCTTTCTCTATTTTTTCTATTGTGGATATGAAGTTTACTGAAATCCAATTTTCAAGTTTCTTGAGATGAAGACCATCACTTTTTATTTTTTCCTTAGTTTCAATTTCTTTCTTCAATTTTCCAGTTACTAAGCTATTCTCTTCTAACTGCTTTTCTATTCTTCCATTCATCACCTCTATCCTCTTTTCTTCATTTTTTGCCTCATCCAGCATGTTTCTTGCAATAAGATACCTTTTATCCATATCTCCAAATTCAGATATTTTCTTTTCAAGTTCAAATTTTTGAGATTCCAAAATATATATTCTATCTTCGATAATCTTGGAATTTTCCTCAAATCTTTTTTTATTCAACTTTTTCTCCTCAAGACCCTTAAATTCTATCTTAAGAGAAATCATATCTCGATCGTCCTGTCTGAGCTTCTGCATTTCTAAGGAAATTCTTTCCCTATTTTTTTCAATGTCCATCTTTCTTTCAGACAATTTTTTTATTTCGGCTTCAATTGCTGAAATCTCATTATCATTCTTTTGTTTTATGTGGCCCTTGTGATCGGGATTTACATTTTGCATGCAAGTGGGACAGTTTGTAAGGATGAAGATGTCATCGGTGATTTTCTTCATCCTGCTTTTGTTCATTTCATTTGCATAAATCATCTTATTGACTTCAAGATATTGCTTATCATGCTCTTTCAATTCGGATTCTTTCCTTAAAAGTTCAGATGAAATTTTTTCTGCCACCGAAATATCAAAATTCTTTTCACTCAATTTTTTCTCAATATCTTCTATTTTTTTAATTAATTCAGAAATCTCTCTCGCGGAGATTTCTTTTTGCTCTTTCTTCATCTTTAGCTCACTTGAAATTCCAGAAAAATCTATTTTAAGTTTTGAAAGTTCTCTTGATTTATCCTCAATTTCTTTCACCATTTCATTCCTTTCTCCAAGAACTTTTCGCACATCATCTAGCATCAATTTTGTAGAAACAATATCCACCTTGATTTTTTTGCTCTCTTCGGACTTGTTAAAAAGCTCATGTTTTTTGTCTTCAAGATCGTAAACCTTTCCATCTTTTTCTCTTATTCTTTCTCTCAGGGAGATTGCAAAATTCTCAGAATTGCTGATTATTCTTTTATATCTGTCAATTCCAAAAACCCTTCTTAATGTGTTCAATCTTGTCTCAACATCTTCTATGAGGATTGCCTTCATCTCTTCCTGGGGGGTGTATACCGTATATCTATATAAAATTGGATTTTTTGTTAAAAATTCTTGGGGATAATTCAGCATTGATAAAATCTTGCTCTTAAGTTCTATGTTTGAAATATCCTCTTTTCTTCCATCGCTTTCTATGCTGCATGAATCCTGCGTGATGGAATCTTTTCCCCTCTTCAAAATTCTTTCAACAACCACATCCTTTCCGTCAACATCAAAATTTAATCTCACCTTTCCCTTGGAAGATCCATTCCTCAAAAGAGAGCTTCCACCAACCCCCCTTTGAAGACCAAAGAGTGCAAATTCGACCGCAAGAAGTATGCTTGATTTTCCAGAACCTATATCTCCTGAAAGAAGAACTTTTCCTTCGGGAAACTCCAATTCAGCATTTTCATAGGATCTTATGTTTTGTATCTCTATTTTTTTGAGCCTCATGCTTGAAAATCCTCCTGATTTTTGGCATGACAGAAATTATTTGAATTTCTCATCATATTATATCATCTCCCCTATTCCCAAAATCCTTGAAATTCCTTCCCTCAATCTTGATTCAAATGTAGAAGAAGTTTCCCCTTCCATTTTTTCAATATCAAATCCCTTAAGAAGCTCCATCATTAATCCATCGAAATCAGTTTTTACAAGAGGCTGATTTTTGTTTATGACTTCCTTTTCGATGTCTTCCATGTTGCTTGCCTCGACTTTCACAGATGTTTTGAATTCTGGACTTTCTAATTTAGAAATATTCCTCAAAAGGCAATGCCCTTTCTGTCTTTCAAACTCTTTTTTTATCTCATTAAAATCCACATCGCTAGTTTTCCCCCTTGATAATGTTCCGGCAACTCTCAGCAGGATTATTCTTTCTGCAATTCCATCTTTCTTCATTGCCCCCATAATCTCTGAAGTAACTATTTCAGGACCCTTTCCCTCTGCATTTATTTCTATGGTTTTTGTTTCTCTGAGAAGTATGTTTTGCAACTCAACAATAACCTTTCCATCAGAATATTCTGCTATGACAAATTTCCCATTTCCTAATTCCTCTAATTCAGAAAAATTATTGGGATATAGCGGACCGGGATAAACAATTAATTTCCCATCAATGTTTCTATTAAACACCTTGTGGATGTGTCCAAGGGCATAATAATCAAATCCTCCCGGGATTTCAGATGCCCCTATACTCTTCATCATATCATTTGGCTCGCTTCCAGCAATGGTTGTATGGAGCATGAGGATTTTCAGTTTATTACCAAATTTTGAAAGATCAGGGCTATTCAAACCCCTTATGACTTCCTGCTCCATTCCAACTTTCTTTCCAGAAATTCCTGCGATAATCACATCAGTGTCTTCTATAATATTCAAATCACCCTCACTGTTGTTAGAAACATTCTTACATAATCCTGCATTCTCCAACACATCCAAAAATGTTTTTCCAGATGCAGAATAATCATGGCTTCCGGCAATGATATAGCACCTTATTCCTTTTTCCTTCAACTCCTTCAATTTTAGTGCAGCAAGTTTTAGTGTGTCTATTGAAGGGAGGGCATTGTCAAAAAAATCCCCAGCTATAAGGACAAAATCAACCTTTTCATCAACACATGCTTCTATAGCTTTTTCAAAAGTTGCAAGACTAAGAGATTCCATTTCAGGAATCTTCCATCCTCCGAGATGGCAGTCTGCAAGATGTGCGAATTTCACCATGTTCTATTTTATCACAAAAAACAGAATTCTAGGAGTGTTTTAAGCTTTGTTGAAGAAAAAGAGCATATTAAAAAAGCACATTATATCGCCATCAAATACGTAAGATATGCGGTCAGAGCAATCATCAAAGCGATTATAGTGCCTATTAAAATTAAGATATTCTTTTTTGAAAATAATCCTTTTTTTACTTTTTTAAATTCCATCTTTGGCAATTCTGGAACTTCTTTCGATGGCAAGGGTTTGAGGGCGCTTTTTTGAGGCTTTTTTTCTAAGTTGTCTTTGAAAGAAGGAATTTCATTGACTGCAAATTTTTCATCAGCAATCTCAGAAGTTATCTGCCTTAGTGCATCATTGACTTCATACATATCATGGCCAGCCACAATGAGTTTTATTGCAGCATCATTTACATTATCTCCTCTTACAATTACACTTTTTAACCAATTAAGAATATCTTCTCTTACCATGCTTTTTCCTATTTATCCAATTCAAGAGTGCTTCCGTTCTGCATCAAGTGGACACTTGTCCCAAGGATATATCCCATCTCAGTGGATAATTCTGCCATCGGAGTAAGCTTTGAAAGATCTCCATGAGCCGGGATTATATGCTTAGGTTCAAGCAAATAAATCATATCTCTGAGATCTTCTCTTCCACAATGTCCTGAAGTATGGACGTCTGTGAATATTCTGCAACCATGTTCCTTGAACTTTTTCTCCAATCTATCCCTGTTTGCAACATTAATTGGTGAGGGAATGACGCTTGATGCGAAGATAATATGGTCTTTCTTCAAAAATTTGAAAGGCAATTGTTCTCTTGCCATCCTATCAAGGACGCTTCCAGGTTCTCCTTGATGTCCGGTACAAACAATGACCCATTTTCTTCTTTCCTTTTCAATCTGGCTCAATTTCTTTTTTACCTGATTGCTATATGTAACCAATTCAATATCTTTCATAAAAGGAACAAGCTGGCAATTGTCTGCAGCCACCACATATTTGTACAAACTTCTTCCTAAGAAAAGTATCTTTCTGTCAAGTTGTTTTGCAAAATCCACTATGCTCTTTAATCTCGCAATGTGGGATGAGAATGTTGAAACAATGATGCATCCCTCTTTATTGTTTGTTGTGAGCATTACCTCTTCCAAAAGATCTCTTGCTATCTTTTCACTCGGGGTTTTTCTCTCACTTCCAGAGTATAATGAATCTATAACTAAGGCAAGAACACCTTCCTTTTTCAATTCCTCAAGTCTTTCATAGTTTGGTTTTCTTCCAAGGATTGGAGAATTGTCAAATTTGAAATCATTTGCATATACTATTGCCCCTTTTTTGGTATGCACAACAATAAGTGATGCCTGGAGTGTTGAGTGTGTTATATTAATGAATTCTATATTATAATCTTTTATCTTCAATGAGGAATTGGGGGTTATTGTCTTCAGCTCATTTCTCATCTTAACATTGTTGTCTTTCATCAAAGTTTTTAGAATTTCTATAGTATATGGTGTTCCTGCAATAACTGCCTCACCGTATCTCTGAGCAAGATATGGGACTGCTCCAACATGGTCAAGGTGAGCGTGGCTTATGAGGATTGCCCTGACTTTCTTTCTGACTTTGTCATCCAGAACAAGATCATTTGGAATAGCATCAATGCCTCTCAATCCCTTCTCATTGTAAATGCTATTTTTCTCATTATCTTCTAATTCTACTATTGGCGGAAGAAATAAGCCGCAGTCAAATATGAATGCATCATCATTTAACTCTAAACAAGTCATGTTCCTTCCTACCTCGCTGAATCCTCCAACTGTATGTATCTTTATCATGCTATTTGAATTCCTTTCAATTAATCTATCGAGGAAAATATAGTTTATAATCCTTGCTTTTTATCCCATGGGACATATGCTCTCTGAAAATGATATTTTTTTCACCATAAATCTTTATAATCTCCTTTTGAATGAGGTTTTTGGAAAATTAGTTAAAAAAAGATGGGTGTCGATGTAATAGTTGGAGGGCAAGGGGGCGATGAAGGAAAAGGCAAGATTTCTGCCTATCTCGCTTTGAAGAATAATTATGATATCTGCATGAGAGTTCCGGCCCCACAGGCAGGACATTCCATACATTATAATGGAAAAAGAGTGGGTCTTGCGCTTTTGCCATGCGGACTTGTAAATGAGGGTTCTAGACTTCTGATTGGAGCGGGAGGATTGGTTTCTGTCGACAAGCTTGTTGATGAAATAAAAGCGATCAATCTTTCTCCAAAAAGACTTGGAATAGATTACAAAACAACCATTGTCACAAAAGAGCATCTTGAAGAGGAAAAGGCAAATAGCCATCTTATGAACAACATAGGAAGTGTTGGAAGAGGAATCGGACCTTGTAGAGTTCAAAAAATTATGAGGGATCTAAAACTAAAATTTGCCAAGGATGTAAAAGAACTTTCTGACTATCTCACAGACACAAAAAAAGAAGTTTATAATGCGCTTGAAAAAAAGAAGTCCATCCTTCTTGAAGTAGATCATGGAGCAAAACTCGATTTGATACATGGAGAATATCCTTACGTTACATCCAGATCAACGAATGCTTCCTCCGCTCTCGGAGAAGCAGGAATAGGTCCAAGAGATGTTAAGGAGGTTTATGTTGTTCTGAAGCCATACATAACAAGAGTCGGTCCAGGCCCACTTGAAAAAGAGATATTGGATGAAAAAGTTCTGAACTGGGCTCACAGCCTTGGAGGAGAAACAGGAACAGTTAGCGGAAGACTGAGAAGAGTTGGAAAATTTGAATGGGCCAACGCCCTCGAGGTCATGAGGATGAACAGCTGCACAAAAATCGCAATAACACACATGGATTGCTTCGAGTATATCGGAAAATCCCTGGGTTATTCCAACAGTGGGGACTTTTTAGAAGATGTCAAAACAAATCTATGTTCAAAATATCCTCATCCAGAAATATCTTTACTTTCCTATGGTCCTGAAGAGAAAGATGTGAGGGAGTTTGTCCGAGAAAAAATAGAAGAAAATGGGTTGAGGAATTACAGTCCTTAGTAAAATAACAAATGGCAAAGAAAAAAATAGCGATAATAGGTTTTGGTCCAGGCGGAATGGGCGCAGCATACAAGTTCCGTGGAAATCCGAATTTTGAAGTTACTGTATTTGAGCATGGAAAAAAGATCATGGATCGAAGATGTCCTGGTCCGAGAAAATGCGTTCATTGTAACAAGGGTACGAACATCTGTGATAAGACCGATGGAAATTCTGGATCAGGCCCATACACTGACGGAAAAATGATCGGCGAAACATTCATAGGGTTTAGGGAAGTTGGAAGCAATATCTTAGAATATGTCGGAACAAGAGAAAAAGAAATTCCAGTGATTATAGAAGGAAAAGAATTTTATAAAAAGTTTGGAGCAAGGTTTTCAGAATTGACTGAAGAGCTAAAAAGAAAAGCCAATGGAATAGATCTCAAGGCAAGACAGAATGATATGGATTATATTCTTTCATCTCAAGCACATATCGGAACTGATAAACTTCCAGAATTCATGAAAAATATTGAAGATTATCTCTTGAATGGCGGGATTGAAGTAAGAAATAATGAAAATGTAATAAGTTTTGATTCATCCAGAATACAAACTTCTAAGCGAGAATACACTTTTGATCATGTAATCCTCGCTCCTGGAAGAAAAGGGGCGGACTGGCTTGAAGAGGAGCTGAAGAAAAATAATATTCCAGTAGATTACCGAGCGGTAGATATTGGATTCAGAGTAGAAACCGATGCTGCTGTCCTTGAAGAACTTTGTTCAATTGGGAGAGATGTAAAATTGAGTTTTAGAAAAAAAGGCAATGGGGATTTGATAAGGACATTCTGTGTCTGTCCAAATGGGATTGTCAGCAGAGAAACATATGAAAGAAAAGGATTTAATTTAGTAAACGGAGAATCTGGATCTGATTCTATAAAACCCTCAAAGAATACTAATTTTGCATTACTAGTCAGTATACCTTTAACAAAAAGGGTAAACTGCAATAATTATGCAGATTCAATTGCCAAAACATTCCATCTTTCTGGCGGAGATCAGGTTGTGGGACACAGACTTGGAGAGCTGCTCATGGACAGGAGAAGCAATGAGAGTAAACTTAAAGAATTTAGAATCCATCCAACACTGGAAGATGTATATCTTGGAGATGTTGGTCTAGGGATGCCATACAGGATTGTAAGAAGCGGATTATATGGCATTGGAAGACTGAGTGGAAATAAAAAAATGATAGATCACTTTGGCAATGGGGAGGAGATAAACGCTCCTCCAATGATGCCTGGATTGGATCAGTTTAGCACAATTCTTTACGCTCCTGAAATGAAAAGAAATGGCCTTAAGATTAAAGCAAATGAATACCTAATGGTTAATGATTGGCTGTCAATAGTCGGAGATGGACCGGGAGTCACCAGGGGGATAGTTGCAGCAACTGCTTCAGGGATTCTAGCAGCAAAAGGGATCATCAAGAAATATTCGTGCTAAGAACATTTACAAAAATGACAGAAGAAATAAAATTAGGAAAATACCAGCATGTTAAGGGCAAGTTCTACGAGGCCATAGGAGTAGCAAAGCATTCTGAAACAAAAGAAGAATTGGTATTGTATAGGGCATTGTATGACTCCCCTGAATTTGGCCCAAATGCTTTGTGGGCAAGGCCGAAAGCAATGTTTTTAGAAAATGTTCAAAAAGATGGGAAAACTGTTCCAAGATTTAAGTACATTGAGGATATTGTCTCCTAGCAAAACCTTTTTATTCTATTTTCCCATGGGTAATGTATGAAAAAGATGAATATGCATTGGATATTCCGGATTATTCTTGCCATTGCATTAATCGCAGTGGTCTTGTCGATGATTCCCAAATCTTCAGATTTAAGTGGAAAAGAATGTAAAATTGATGCTGATTGTGTTAAGGCCTCCTGTTGTCATCCGACATCTTGTGTTGCTAAAGAAAGCGCCCCAAACTGTGATAATAACCTCTGTTCCCAGGAATGTGTTCCAAATACTCTTGACTGCGGTCAGGGATCTTGTGTTTGCAATCAAGGAACATGTGGGGTGTCATTCAAATGATAATTTCTCGTGAGAGGGATGCTGGATGCATAGAAACCCGCAGGAGGTTTTTATAAATGAAATTCAAAAAAATGAAAATGATCCCTCCGACTATGAGGGAAAAGAAAAGATATTTTCTTCTGAAGACTGATGAAAAGAAAGTGGAGAGGGCCATCCTAAAATTTGTTGGAGAGCTGGGATATGCAGAAGCAAATCCACAATTTGTATCTAAGAAGCCGTATTTAATATTAAGTATCAATCATTTCATGCTTGACAAGATAAGAACTTCTTTGGCCTTGTCAGGAATAAATGTAATAAGGGTTTCTGGAACAATTGAAGCTTTGATGGAAAAATCTGGAATGCATTAAGGAAACATTTAAAAAACAAAAACCTCTATTATCATTAAATAAGAGGATACATTCTTAATAATAAAATGGAAATGCCACTACAACATCAGGTCATGGGATATGACAGAACTAGTGCTATCTTTAGCCCAGACGGACATCTTCTTCAGGTAGAATATGCTGAGAAGACAGTAAGGCTTGGATCTGCTTCAATCGGAATGGTAGTTTCAGATGGTATTGTTATCGTCGCTGATAGAAGGGTTAGGGACAAATTGCTTCTTACAGAATCAATGGCCAAGATTTATGAAATAGATTCCCACATTGGAGCAACAGCAGCAGGAATTTTGTCAGATGCAAGGGTTCTTGTACAAAAGGCCCAGGTTGCAGCCCAGCAGAATAGGGTAATGTATGATCATCCAATCGACACTGAAACAATAGTTAAAGATATTGCAGATGTCAAACAGACATTCACCCAATACGGGGGAGCAAGACCATTCGGAATCGCCATGCTAATTGGGGGAATAGATGCAAATGATAAGAAGAATATTTTTACAACAGACGTCACAGGAAATTATTTCGGATTCAGAGCAACTGCTATCGGAGAGAATGACGAAAAAATCAAAGAGATACTCAGAAAAGAATACAAGGAAAACCTTTCAATAGATGGAGGAATAAAGCTTTCAGTAAGCATATTCAAAAGAATACTTGGAAAAAACTTTGATGTTGAAAGATTAGAAGCAGCTTATGTGGGTGCAAAAGACAAAAAGTTTATAAGGCTCTCAGGGGACGAAGTATCTAAGTTCGCAAAGTAGATTAAACTATTTATGCTTAACATATCAATTACCGATATAACATCAGGAGAAAACATACATTATTATGGAAAAAATTAAAATTTTTGACATGCCTCGAATCTTTGCTTCGGGACATCCAGAAAACTTCTGGTTTTCCAGGATGCCAAAATTCCTCAGGGAGAATTTTTAAGCATGGAAAAAAAATCGTTAGCTGACCACAAAAGCCAAATTGTGGCAAGAATTAAATCAAAAGGAAAAACATTCGAAATTCTAGTAGATTCTGCCAAGGCAATAGAGTTCAAAAAGACTGGCAAAGGATTCATTCAAGACATTATCATTTTCGACGGAATATTCTATGATTACAAAAAAGGATTAAAGGTCAAGGAAGATGAACTTGAAGAGATCTTTGGAACAAAAGATCTTAATCCAATTTATGAAAAGATAATCAAGCAGGGAGAGCTCATGCTTCCTCTTGAATTCAGAAAAGAAGCAAGAGATGAAAAAATGAAGCAGATAGTGGACTTCTTGGCAAAGAACTGCGTAGATCCAAAGACTTCAAAGCCACACCCCCCCGCACGAATACAGTCTGCACTTGAACAGGTGGGATTCAATGTAAAGGATAATGAGCCTTCAGAAACCCAAGCAAGGACTGTTCTAAAATTAATACAAAAGATTCTCCCAATAAAAATAGAGACAAAAAGAATAGAGATAAAATTACTCTCGATTCATGCAGCGAGGGCTTATGGAATAGTCAAAGATTCAATCATGAAAGAAGAATGGCTTCCTGATGGCTCCCTTGTTATTGTGGTAGAATTGCCAGCAGCATCGCTAATGGATTTTTTTGACAAATTAAATGCAATAACCCATGGAAGTGCAATAACAAAAGAAATTTAAACCATGGTTTTGATGATTAAAAGTACAGAAAATGATAAAAAAACAAGAATTTGATGAACAGCCTCAAGAAATGGATGGGGGAATGGATATCCACCAGGACGCAGGATATGAGGAAAAGAAAGAAAGAAGAATAGTCGTTCCAGGAGAAGTAATCGCAACAGGACAGAATTTCCTTCCTGGAGAAAATACAAAGAGGGATGGACAAAACATAATCGCAACAAGATTCGGACTTCTTGACATTGAAGAAAGATTGACAAAAGTCATTCCGCTTTCGGGAACTTACATACCCAGAAGGGGAAATGTTGTCATCGGAAAAGTCATAGACATAACCTACAATGGTTGGCTAATAGACATTGACAGCCCATATTCCGCATTCCTTCCAATCATAGAATGCAAGGGATTTGTAAGCAAGAAAGACGACTTATCTTTAATATACAATTATGGCGAAATGGTCATAGCAAAAGTTCTTGGAGTAAAGGGAAAGGGCGTTGACCTTACAACCAGAGAAAGGGGATTCCATAACCTTGAAGAAGGGATGATTGTAAGAGTAAATTCAAACAAGGTTCCAAGAGTCATAGGAAAACAAGGAAGCATGGTAAACTTGATAAAAGAATACACCGGTTGCAATATTGTAGTTGGACAGAATGGTTTAATATGGATAAAGGGAGAAAATATTGAATCGGAACTTTTGGCAAGAGAAGCAATCAAAATGATCACAGAAAAAAGCTTTGTGGAAGGACTTACTGATAAAGTAAAGGAATTCTTAGAAGCTAAAACAAAGGATAAATAATGAAAAATTTAATAAAAATTTATGTTATGCCAAAAACCAGAGGTTTTTCAGCATAATGGCATACACAAAAAGATTCGACGGAAGAAAAGCAGACCAGATGAGAGAAGTAGAGGCAAAGGTCGGCGTAGTTCCAAGAGCGGACGGATCCGCAATGTTCAAATTTGGAGACACCATTGCAATCGCCGCAGTTTATGGTCCTAGACATCTTCATCCCCAATTCCTTCAGGATCCCCAGCAAGGAATAATCAGATGTTCATATGACATGATTAGCTTCTCAGTAACTGAAAGAAAGAGGCCCGGGCCAGCAAGAAGAAGCCAGGAAATTTCAGATGTAACTGCAAGATCCCTTGAGCCAGTTCTTTTACTTTCACAGTTCCCAAATACTGTAATTGACGTTTTCATAAATATCGTTCAGGCAGATGCTGGAACAAGATGTGCAGGAATCAATGCCGCAAGTCTTGCTCTTGCCCATGCAGGAATTCCAATGACTGACCTTGTTGGCGCAATTTCCGTAGGATCCCTCGGAGGAAGTGTTGTAGTCGATCTTACAAAGGAAGAGGAAGACTACGAAGAGGACGGAGAAAAAGCCGCAACAGATATTCCAATGGCATTCACACTAAGAGATAAGAAGATTTCACTTCTTCAGCTTGATGGGAAAGTAAAGCCAGAGGATCTTAAGAAAGCCATTGAGGCCGGAAGAAAAGCATCAGAGGCAATATATGAAATTCAAAAGGAAGCCCTAAGGGGACTAAAATAAAATGGAAATAGCAGAAATAACAAAGCAGAGAATTAAGGCCCACCTTGCAAAGGGAATGAGATTCGATGGAAGAACACCAATGCAATATAGACCTATCACAATCGAAACAGGAGTATCAAAGAAGGCAGAAGGATCCGCCAAGGTAAGAATCGGAGAAACCGAAGTCTGGGCAGGAGTCAAGCTTGGTACATCAATACCATTTGGAGATTCTCCAAAATCTGGAACACTTATGGTTACAGCTGAATTTTCACCAATGGCATCAGAGAAATTCGAAAGAGGACCACCATCCATTGAATCCATAGAACTTGCAAGAATAGTTGATCGAGGCATAAGAGAAAGCGACCTAATAGATCTTGACAAGCTATGTATAAAGGAAGGAGAAAAGGTCTGGTGCGTTTTTGTAGATATTTACCCAATCAATGATGCAGGAAATCTTGCCGATGCCGCAGCCCTTGCAGCCATCGTTGCCATTAAAACTGCAGTATTCCCAGAATATAAAAATGATAAGATTAACTTCGGAGTATTCACAGACAAGCATCTTCCATTGGGAGAATATGTTCCTTTCACAATGACTTTCCACAAGATAGGAGATCAATTGATTGTTGATCCAACTGTCCAAGAGGGAGAGGCAAGCGAGGCCCATCTTACAATATCCGTATCATCTTCAAAGAAAGGTGAGTTTGTGCATGCCATGCAAAAGGCAAAGGACATAACAATGTCCGTAGAAGAAGTGAATTCCATAATAGATCATGCTGTCAAGGAATTCAAGGTAATCCAAAAGGCCTTTGAAGACGCAACCAAATAATTACAAAATGGAAGACGTTTATAAAAAATACACAAAATATGAAGTGGCCAGAATTCTTGGCGCAAGGGCTCTTCAGATATCCATGAATGCTCCTCTTCTTTTGAATATCTCCCAGGAAAAACTAGAGGAAATGGATTTTAATCCTCTCAAGATTGCCGAGATGGAATTCGAAGCAGACATTCTACCAATAACTGTCAAAAGACCTCTGCCACAGAAAACAGAAATGGAAGAGGAAGAAGAAGTGGAAGAACTTGAGATAGAAGATGAAGTTGTAACAGAGAAACCAGCAGTCGTTGAAGAGAAAGAAGAAAAAGTAGAAGCTCCGGCAGCAGAGTGATTTTATCAAATTTCTAAATCTGTATAACCAGGAGACATATGTCACCTCCACCTAACTTCTTTTTATCGAAGATAACTAACTGATTATGGGATTTTACAATAAGTAGCTTTACTCTTGAACAAAATTATCAAAATTGCTGTTTATTAACGACAAAATTACTTGATTTCTATAATGGATCCCCCCATGACATATGTCTCCTGGGCGCACACAAATTTCTAAATCCCAATTTATTTAAACATTAACCCACTATAATCTCCATGAAAAATGGACTAATTATTACATTACTAATTTCTATTATTCTAATTTCTGGAATTTCTGGATGCATCCTAAAAGAATCATATGAAAAAAGAATTCTTGCAAGGAACTATACCGAAATAGCAGATGATCATTATACCCTCTCCCCCTTGAACCTGTCTCTTGATGAATCAAGAAGAATGTGGAGAAAGGAATGTGATAATCAGTCAGGAAAGGATATTTTATTTTATTCCCATAATCCAAATCCCTTTGTGTCGGGAGGAAATTGGGTGCAAAAATATGTGGTAGATTGTGGAACATATTATTGGGTAGAAGAATTCCATGACTGGGGACCAATCTACTATGGCCCATTTAATAAAAATTAGATTTTCCATTATATTTTTATACATCTTTATTGTTATTATCCTATGAAAATAGAGGGATTAGATGCAATCAAAGTTCTCAACTCTCGCTCTGAAGAAACAATAGCAGTATATGTCAAAACTTCAAAAGGGAGAGTAAGTGCAGCATCACCATCAGGGAAATCCAAAGGAAAATACGAAATAAATCAATTCTCATCAAAAGGAATAAACTTCAGTATTTCATTCTTAAGCCTTATTGGAAAGAGATTAATTGATGATAAGATTGTTCTTGAAAAATTTGAGGACCTTGAAAAAGTTGAAAACCTCATCAAAGAGTATGACAAATCTGGAAATTTTGAATTCCTTGGAGGAAATGCACTCTTTGCCTTAGAATCAGCATTACTAAAGGCAATGGCTCTTGAAAATGGCGCTGAACTTTGGAAATTTTTGAATCCAAAGGCAAACGCTCTTCCAAGATCCCTGGGAAATGCAATAGGCGGGGGAATGCATACTCAAAAAGACCTTAAATCAGATGTTCAGGAATTTCTCCTTTGTCCTGAAACAAAAAACTTCTATGATTCATATTTCATAAATCTTCAAGCTTACAAGGAACTAAAGAAAAAACTTATTGAATATGATAAGAATTGGGATGGAGAACTGACAGATGAAAAGGCCATGGCATCCTCGCTTCCAACAGAATACACATTTACTCTAATCAGGGATGTTTCAAAAATCATAGAAAAAAAATACAAATTTAAATTGCAATACGGGATGGACATGGCAGCGTCCACATTCTTCGAAGGAAAAACCTATGTTTACAGAAATCTTCCTAAGAAGCTAGATTCAAAAAAACAATTGGAATATCTTTCAAAACTGATAAAAGAACACAATTTATTCTATGTTGAAGATCCTTTCCAAGAGGATGATTTTGAAAGCTTCTCAAAACTTCTGAAGAAGACAAAAAACTGCCTTATTGTTGGAGATGATCTTACCGTGACAAATCTTGAAAGACTGAAGAAAGCAGTTCAAATGAAATCCATAAATGCCATCATAATAAAGCCCAATCAGAATGGTTCTCTTCTAAGGACAAAAGAAGTAGTTGATTTTGCACATAAAAACAAAATAATCACCATAATCTCCCATAGGTCTGGAGAAACTTCAGATTCCACAATTTCAGATCTCGCAGTTGCTTGGAAAATCCCCTTCATAAAAACTGGAATTCTTGGAAGGGAAAGGCTGGCAAAGCTTGACAGGCTTATGAAGATAGAAAGAGAAATAGGCGCATAATTCTTTATGTCACTAGATAGTGATTAAAGAGAGAAAGGTTTAAATAATCCTTTTGGCTCCAATATTAAATGGATAAACAAAAAGAATCCAAGTTTAATTTTCATTGTTATGGCTTTGATGCTCTTCTTGGGCTTGATTCCGTAAGGGATTTTGTCGACAAGAATTATAATAAACATGTCCCTCATTCTGAATCACTTTTAGAAGTATATCAAAGAGCGTCAAAAAATCTTAGTGAGATGGGGATTAAAAATCTTTATCTCCAAGACAGACTGCGTAGCGCTAAAGAGCATAATTCCATAAATGGATGTGCCTACCATTCCATGGAATCTGATGATGAACCTCTTAGCGAGGAATCTTCCAAGCTACTGAAAATGTTAACAGAAGGTCTGGCCAGCATATACAACATTTCAAATGATCTTGAATGCTCTGAAATTTTAGAAGAGAATTTTAATGAATTCATGAAACCAATTGAAAAAGAGGATATACGGCAAAGGCTGAAAAATAAATACGGAACTCCCTCATATCCTGAAAAGGGCCTTCTAAAAAGAAGAATCAGAGCAGACATGGACATGGGAGAAGATACAAAGAATTTTAAGAGAAATGCCATGTACAAACATATAATATCCTCATTTTGGAGCGATCAATTTTCTAGTCTTTCATTTCAAAATAACTAACTGTTCTCCCCCATTACTTCTAGAAAACTTTAAAAACAGACTTTTCTCTCCTTTGAGATGGCTGAAGAAGAAATAAAGAAGACCGAAGAAGTAGTCGAAGTGAAAGAAGAGAAAAAGAAGACTTCTAAGAAGAAAACTGAAAAGAAGAGGGAAGAAGTTAAGGAAGTTAAGAAAGAATTATCACTCGAAGAAAAGAAGAAAGCCATTATTGAAAAGGCCAAAAAGCTTGCTGAAGGTATTGTCCCGGTAGGCGGAAGAGGACTTACAAAAGAATCAGTTGAAGCTTCTAAGATAGCAGATGAGGAATTCAAGGGCCTTAAGACCGATAACATGCTTATCCCTCTTGAAGATTATGTTAAATCGGGAATTTATTTGGGAACAAAGGTCATAACTCCTGACATGAAGCCCTACGTTTTCAAAAGAAGAAATGATGGTCTTGCAATAATCAACACAAAGATGGCCGATGAGAAGATCAGGGTCGCAGCCGCATTCCTTGCAGAATACTCTCCTGAGAAGATAGTGGTCGCATGCAAGAGAGAAGCAGGATGGCAAGCTATGCAGACATTTTCAAAAGTAACCGGGATAAGGGTGTTT
The DNA here is from genome assembly GCA_018829845.1 of Nanobdellota archaeon. GTDB lineage: Archaea > Nanobdellota > Nanobdellia > Pacearchaeales > JAHJTO01 > JAHJTO01. Next base: position 1,052 of record JAHJTO010000084.1, on the reverse strand, counting down.
ACAAAAAAATACCCTTCAGGAATAATCACAAACACAAAGCTTCCAGTATTCTTCGAGCCAGAATTAGCAGTAATAGTTGATCCATGGCTTGACAAAAATCTTTTGTACGATTCGACTTTGATAAACATCCCGGTCGTAAGCCTATGTGACACAAACAATCTCACATCCAACATTGATCTTATAATTCCATGCAACAATAAATCCAATAAGTCCATAGGATTGGTTTTCTGGGTACTTGCAAGGGAATACCTAAAATTGAAGGGCATGGACGCAAAAGTTCCAGGCATAAAAGAGTTCACAGGCGAGAAAGAATAATTCTGCTTATGCCAAAAGTGATTCAAAAGAAACATTTATAAACATCTTCACTAAAAGTATATTAGAGGGGTTAAAAGTTCTACAAACATGACAGATCTTGAACATAGCATCGTTAAAACAGGAACAACCACTGTAGGAATTGTATGCAAAGATGGAATTATCCTTGCAGCAGACAAGAGAGCCACTGCAGACCACCTTATAGCAGACAAAAGAGCAAAAAAAGTACACAAGCTTTCGGACAACATCGCAGTCACAATTTCTGGAGGCGTTTCAGACATTCAAATGGTTTTGAAACTCACAAAGGCCGAACTTGAATTGAAAAGAGTAAGAACAAAGCAGCTTGCAACAGTAAAGGAAGCAGCAAACATTTTCGCAAACATTGTATATCAAAATATCAGAAAATTTTCAACAATCGTAGGAATTTCTCACTTCATATTGGGTGGAAAGGATGAACATGGATTCGCCCTTTACGATGTAACTCCTGACGGAGCAGTTTCAGAGCATTCAGATTATGCAACCTCGGGAGCATACGGAGCAATCATAGCCTACGGAATATTGGAAAATGAATGGAAGCCACACATGACCATGGAGGAAGGAAAGAAGATGGCCATGAAAGTACTGCTCACTGCAATCAAGCGAGATGCCAGTGTCGGAAACGGCATTGACATGGTTATCATTGACAAGAAAGGAGTCAATGAAATCAAAGAAACAACACTAGAATAATTCTGCATGCCTGA
>JAHJTO010000083.1 GCA_018829845.1 Nanobdellota archaeon | reverse complement strand
GGACATAGAACTCGCGAAGGAGCAAAACAATATGCAATTATTCAGACACACAGACAGACATGGAAGCATCAAGAAAAATATCCATATAACGAGTTGTTAAACGTTATAAAGAATTAGTTATCGAGGAGCTTTATAGTTTAACTTAGATTTATCAAAATACTGGGAAGCCCCATTAATACAAGAAAGAATCTTCTGAAATTTTTGGGTTGAATTCATTTGCAATGTTCGTGAGCATCATTTCTTTTACTTTTTTAGGATCTTTTTCATGTCCCAAAACCCATCCAAGTTTAATATAAGCTGTTTCTGGAAGAATGTCCTCAAGGAAAATTACTCCTGCTTCAAGCAGTTCTCTCCCCGTAGAATAAATATATGGATCAAGCCTTCCATAAATTGTCTGTGGAGCAAAGCATATTATCATTCCTTTTTTGATGGCGTCTTTTATGTGTGGAATCCAACTGTATTTTCCTTCCAAAGAGACATGGCCAAGCCCGGTTGCTTCTATAACTATGCCCCTATATCCTTCATTAACATAATAATCGAGTATTTTTGGGTCTGCTCCAGGATATGCTTTTATGGATGCAATTTTATCTTCAAAAGCAGTATCGGCAATTACCTTTTTTGAATAGTCTCGTTTATTATATTCTTTATTTGTTTTTATTTTTCCTTCAGAGTCTATTTCTGCAAGGGCAACATCATTTATTGGCCTGAATGCGTCTCTTCTTGAGGTATGCATCTTTCTTACTTTTGTTGCATGCATTGCATAACATTTATCATCGTCTTGTGAAGCATGGCCTACGAGCATAACTTCTGCGACATCTGACAAAGTCATAAAACCAGAGCATGTGAGATTCAATACGGCATCTGTGCTTCCCCTATCAGTTGATTTTTGAGAATATGTGAGGACCACTGGCTTGTTTACATTTTTTAGCATGAATGACAGGGCAGCAGCAGTGTAGTGGAGGGTGTCCGTCCCATGGGTTATGATTATTCCTTTGTTTTCTTTTTTGTTGAGGAGTTCTGCTGCAATTTTTGCAATTTCTTTCCATTTTTCTGGATGCATGTTTTCAGAAAGAAGAGTGAACGGCCTTTCAATTTTATTTATCTTCACCGTTTCAAGGAGTTTTGGAGCTAAGAAGAATAATTGATCCGGGGATATCAGAGGAGTTACTGCTCCGGTATTGTAATCAAGCCTGCTGGAAATTGTTCCACCTGTGATTATAATTGAAATCCCAGGTTTATCCGACTTCTTAGATTTTGATTTCGCTTCAGGAAATGCTTCGGATTTCTTTGCCCCAATTTTCTTAATGCTATTTACCTTGCTTTTTTCTATCCCGAGATTATATCCTGAACCTAATTTTAATAGAATTATGTTTGAATCGAAGGATGGGATGACTGTTCCTTCAAATTCATCTTTGTCAGTTTTTATTTTGACAATGTCTCCCTCATGAAAACCACTTGCGGGTTTCTCAACATCCTGCACCTCTTTTTGAGAACTCCCTTTTGCAGACTTTTTGACCATAATGGTATTAGCTGAAAATGATATATAAATTCTACTTCTCAGTGATTATTCCAGAAGAATCAAGGTCATATCTTATACCTGGAAACCCTGCTTCATTCAGCTTGTTTCATTTTTTAGGGATGCACCGACCGGGATTCGCACCCGGGCGCCCAGATTGGGAATCTGGTATCCTACTGCTAGATGATCGGTGCTTATTTTTAATCTGTCTAACAAGCTTTAAATAATTGCATATTCTTGACTTAAATATGGCAGGCAAAAAGAAATTTTATGTGACAACGCCAATATACTACACAAATGCATCAATTCATTTGGGTGGGGCATACACCACCATAGCGGCAGATGTGCTCTCTAGATGGCATAAGCTCCTTGGCGAAGAGACATTCTTTTTGACAGGAACGGACGAGCATGGCCAGAAAGTGCAGGAAATTGCAGAACAGAACAGGCGGAAACCAAAGGAGTTTGTTGACAAGATTGTTGCAGAATTCAAAGAAGCATTTAAACTGCTCAATATATCAGAGGATAACTTCATAAGAACCACAGATTCCTATCATGAGCAGGAAGTCAAAGATCTTTTGAATATCTTGTTCAAGAAAAAACTAATTTACAAGGGATTTTACGAATCTTATTATTGTGTCGGATGCGAGCAATATCTTACTCAATCAGATTTGGTCGATGGGAAATGCCCGTTGCATAACCGAATTCCGGAGCTAAAGAAAGAAGAAGCATATATGTTCAAACTTTCTACTTTTCAGGACAAGCTTTTGAAAGCCATTAAAAGCGGAAAATTCTCCATTCTTCCGGAAGTCAGAAGAAAAGAGATAGTAACTTTTATTGAAGGGGGATTACAGGATATTTCTATTTCTCGATTGAAAGAAAAAATTTACTGGGGCATAGAGCTGCCTTTTGATAAGAATCATACTGCTTGGGTCTGGCCTGATGCTCTTTGGAATTATGTAAGCGGATTAAGGCATGCTGGAAAAGAAAATTTCAGAAAATTCTGGCCTGCAGATGTCCAGCTGATGGCCAAGGATATTCTTAGGGTGCATGCAACAATATGGCCTGCTTTATTGATGGGTGCGGGATACGAACTGCCGAGGGCCCTATTTGTTCATGGTTATTTTACCATCAATGGGCAAAAGATGAGCAAAAGCTTGGGAAATGTCATCTCCCCCATTTATTTGACTAAGAAGTATGGTGCTGACAGTGTTAGATACTATTTGATGAGAAATATTCCTTTTGGAAACGATGGCGATGTTTCAGAACAATCTCTGAAGGACAGACACAATAATGAGCTTGCTAACAAGTTGGGAAATCTGGTTTCGAGAACTGCTGGAATGTGTAAAGGAAAATACACAAAATCAAAGTTAGACAAAGAACTAACTTCAAAACTCAAATTCAAGGAGATCTCGGCAGACATGGAAAATTATGAATTTGACAGGGCACTTTCTCTAATCTTTGAATACATTGATGAATGTAACGCTTATGTTCAGATGAAAGAGCCATGGAAATTGGAAGGAAAACAAAAACAAGAAGTGCTTTACAACCTAGTAGATTCGATAAGGGTGATTTCAATTTTACTTGAATCATTCATTCCGGGAACCTGTGAAAAAATCAGAGGGCAATTTGGATTCGAGAGGGCTGATTTTAAGAAAGTCAAATTCGGACTCACAAGTTCTGGAAAGATAGAAAAATCTGAAATACTTTTCAAAAAAATTGAATGAAAGGGAGGAAAAAATGACGGAAATACCATATAGTGAGTGGGAGAAGATAGAGTTGAGGGTTGGGAAAATTCTTTCAGTGGAGGATCATCCTAACGCTGACAAACTTTATCTTGTTGAAGTAGATCTTGGTAAACTTGGAAAGAAAAAATTGGTTGCGGGATTGAAGAAAGCATACAAGCCAAAGCAATTAATTGGAAAACTTTGCACAGTATTCACAAATCTACAGCCTGCAGAAATAAGGGGAATAAAGTCTGAAGGAATGATTCTTGCAGCAGTTGATGAAAATGAGAAAGTAGAAATTATTGCTCCAAAGAAAGTCGGACCAGGATCAAAAGTAAGATAATGATTAATGGGGCCTTCTTGGGTCAAACAAGGGGTTGTATTTCACAGGCACTCTTTTTATTTTATATCTTTCTGGGGCATGATACGCGACCTCTAAGAAATAATCTTTATTGCTTCTTGGTTCTGTTTTCCAAAACGTTATCTTGATGTCCTTGAAGACTATTTTCTCCTTATTTCCTTTTTTCAGATAATCTTTCTGAGGGGTGTTCTTGTTGAGCGTTATTTTAAAATAATGCCTATCAGGGTCTGTATTTACTTTATTCACCATCCTTTTCACTTCTATATGGATCTTGTTGACAATGTCTTCAAGCCTAATTGTTTCACTTAAACTCTGTTCCATAACTAATCTTTTCGGCTCTTCCCGTGGTTTTTGGTTTTCCATTCCCTGCTCTGAAGAAGAACGATATTTAAAGATTCCTATTACTAAGCTGTGTTGCATGAATCCTAAAAATTAACATGGCCTTCGCCGATGTTAGGTATCCTCTGAACTTTTGCGTTTTTTGAACCTATAATTTGCAAAAGTTTAGGTCAAGTAATTCCTTGGAGTAAGTTATAAGCCCAGAATTT
>JAHJTO010000082.1 GCA_018829845.1 Nanobdellota archaeon | reverse complement strand
ACTTGGAAGAAAAGTTTATGTTGTTCTTAGAAAATAGTTCAATCCTGTCCCAGTTTCTCAAAACGACAAAGTTTTATATAGTTTTAGAACACTAAATCTCTATCAAATATATCTAAAATGGTAAGACCAATATTAGCAAATGAATTGCACGGATTTATGGATGCGCCAATGCCCCATATTGATGTAGGACCAATATATCACACTAATATGGTTGGATCGGGTTCTTTTGATCCCTATAAAAGAATGGAGGCGGGGGAATATAAGTGGGCAGCATATAAAAATAATCTTGCTTTGGATCTACTTTCCACAAAAAGGACGCCAGATTTTGGAGAGCAATTTGACGCTGTTAAGGAATTTAAATTGGAACATCATATCACTGATCCCGAACCAGAAATATTTGCTGGGCCTTCTAAACATCTTCTTCCAGATACTGGGGGATTTAACCTGCCAGGACCCATGCCAGCACCTATGCATTTTAGGGAGAAAGCATTAATGGGGCTGGAAAAGACTGATCATGGAATGAGATATGCATCAAGTATAAAGACAGCAGAAGCAAGAGAGGGGATCTTAGCAAGAGCAAGAGAGGGGAGCTTATTTGGGTATGAGCCAGGAGAAATAAATAAAAGGTTCAATGACTACCACGACAATTTAATCGCTCAATCAATCAGGAAACCAAATAGAGAGGTCTTTCTTCCTAAGAAAACAGAGCAGGATTTTTTCCCCGGACAGATTGGGGGCCTAGAGATGGAAACATTGGCCCTTTCTGGTTTAAAACACCCTGCTGCTGCAATGTTAAAAAAAGAGTATCACACGCATGGCAATATCCTTCATTTTCAAGTAATGGGGATTGACGGGGAAGAAAGGACAACTCATGCAATTAGGATAGGTGAGTGGAACACCAACAGTTCAAGCAAAAATAAAACAGATTATAAAGGATTGGCAAAGGTTCTTAGTGGGGCAGCAATAGGTTTTGCCATTGCAGGGCCCATAGGAGGAATTATTGGGGCGCTTATCGGAGAAAAAAAGTAACTTTGAAAAGCGGACTTTCAGCATGGGTTTATCAAAAGTAAATTTGGTGCTCGGGTCCGTAAAAAATGGTAGAAAACGTCGACGACGAATCGCAATTTGTCGTCGGTTATGCCCCGTCCGCAGTGGCATACCTTTTGTAATAATGGCGGGATGTGCTTGGAAAACCGGAGTTTTCCGGCACACCAGAAGCTATGCTTTCTTAGTATTTATCGACGCTGAAGCATATAAATTCTTTCATTTATATGAGATATCTTACTTTATTTAGGCAGTCGAATTGACTTTTTCTTTATCTTCACACTCATTATTTATGCAGACTTCATCAGCATCGCAATTGGCATCAGCGGAGCACTCCAATTCCTTACCTTCATTATTTTCATCCTTATCTTCCTGCCCGTTCTCGTCCATCTCATCTTCATCTCCGTTCTCATCAGCTTGCTCTTCATCTTCTTCTACCTCAAATTCCACAATTGGTCTGATTGAATCAACAGTCACATCGAGCCTTAAGGCAATTTCCTGCAAAATCAGCTCCTGATCCGTTGTATTAAGTGTAAAATCTAGATCTTCTCCATTCAATTCTATTTTGACCTCTGCCATTCCATCTTCTATATCAACTTCGATTTCGAGTTCTTCTTCATCCCTCCCTCTTTCTTCTTCAACATCAAGCTCATGCTCTATCTCGATTTCGAGTTCTAAGTCGTTGCCAGCTGCTACTGATACGAGTGCAAGAGATTGATTCTTGAGCAAATCCCACAAAGTCTTCTGCTCAGAAGTTAAATTTGTTCCTTCTACATTGACTTCCTCCTTAGAGATGAACGTTCTAGCTTCGTTAGTGGCGTTGTTTATAGCATTGCTTACTATTTCTTTTTTAACCTTAAGCTTTAATTCGACCTTCCCTGTTGCATTCTCGAGGCTGGCAACGAGTTTGTTTAAGGTTTCCTGTGCCTCGGGCGAGAGGGTAACATCTCCTTCTACTTTGACCTTTGTCTCCTCTTCAAAGCCGCCTTCTTCTTTCTCTATCTTTTCAATTTCGTAATCTATTTCATCCTCGTTCTTTCCAGTCTGGCTCATAATTTTTATCTTAGTTTCCCCCTTCTTGGTTTTTATCTCAACCTTAACTTCTCCTGTGCTGCTAAGTAAAGAAGCCATGAAATTATTAAGCAAAGCCTGCTGTTCAGTAGATAGCTGACCTTCAACCTCTATCTTTATTTTAAGTTTAAGCTCTAGAACGTCTTCTTCGTGATCTTTAAGCTCACGCTCTATTTCAATGAGATTCTCAATTTCTTCAGTAGCATTGGCCTTTTCTAAATTTTTAATGCTCTCTTTTACTTTAATCAAAACCTTTCCATGGGCCTCTTCAGCCCTAGCTATTGCCTGCAGCTTATTTTCTTTAACCATTAATTTGATTTCAGAAAGTCTTTCACTTGCTATTTCAAGGCCCTTTGCAGCTTTTGCATCAGGGTTTGTAGCAAAAAGAAGACTAAGTTGATCAAAAGCATTATCTAATCCCCAAAGAAAGTTATCAGGGGTCATCCCAGGATCTTCGGCCGCAGCTTGCTGCGCAGCCGCTAAAGGCAAGGCTGCAAAAATTAACAGTATTGATAATAACTGTGAAAAACTAATCAGGCCTATTTTTTGCATATTCTTTTAACGAATATTAATTATTTAAAACCTTCTAAAACTAAACTTTTGCGTTTTTAACGAACACAAAAGTTTAGTTTCGAGGAAAGCTTGTATATCAAATAATCCTGAAAATAGCATGAAAAGAGGATTAGTCTTAGTGTTATTGGGTGCCTTGTTATTCAGCGCGATTTATTCTTCAAATATTCTTGTAAGAGAGTGCACAGATGCTCGGCCCTCTACGCCTTATGATATCTGCACTCCTAAAAGTATAGATGGTGGTCCGGTAGACGAAGGACAAGCAGTACAGCCCACTAGAGATTCAGGTACATCTGTTTCACAAACCTCTCTCCAATCAATGACTCTTGAGGATCTGCAACAGCTATATGACTCAGAATATAAGCTGTCCACAGACGAAGATTATAACAACTATAACAATATGGCCGATGAAGCAAAAAAGGCACCGCTAGAGGCGGCATATCAAACATATAATCAAATTGATATGGATTTATCAATCAATTTTTTTAAGGATAATGTTTGGGAGGCAAATGAGGCATATTATATTATAATGCTTGCTTGGAGCGTAAGTGTGAGCGTACCAGTACTGGCGCCATTGCAGTTCAGGGAGGCAATTGTATGAGCGTATGTAATGCCGATCCAAATCTGCCCCTTACTCTCCGTACTATAAAAGATAATGCCATAAGAAAATCGAATTTAATAGATGTTATAACTGAAATTTTTCGGTAGGGCACACAAATTGAATTGGAATGCTTCGTCCGAAGGCAGCGAAGAAAGCAATTATTCCCTGAGAATCCTTATCCCATGAAATGGCACAATCTCAATCAACCCCTTTCTCTTCAATGCGAAGAGCAGCTGCCATGCATCCCTCTTTGGAAAGGAAAAGGAAGCGCATATCTTGCTAAAAAACATGCGGAAAGGGGATTATTCCAGAATTAGATTTTATCGACGCTGAAAGTAAGCGCCCAGAGCAGGAATCGAACCTGCAAATCTCTTGCGAGAAAATGGATTAGCAATCCATCGGAGTACCATTGTCCCATCTGGGCCGGATATAACAGTATATGATATATAGGAACCGAAATCACTTTTAAATATTTGTGTCCCAATTTTTATATCTAGCACAATATATTGTATGAGATTTATAGAAAAGATACAATTATTGATTTCCCGAGGAGCAAAAATGGCGATAGATTTTTAAACCATCTTTTTTATCCATATATACGAACATGAAAAATATCATAAAAAAGGGCGCATATGCAATTGCATTTCCTTTAGCATTTGCAGCATATGGCAATGCTCAGAATTTTGACAAAGAGAGTTTAGACTCTTTATTTAACTCATCCGAAAAGATAAATGCAATAGGCAAAGCATACAGTAATATCATCCAAGATAACAAAGACAATCAAAAAATTCAAAACAAAGCTCCAATAAGCAAAAATGGATATTTAATATTAAAGATATGCCCAAAGAACAGAGTTGATGAGGGGGATTTTGCAATAGGGTATGATTTTTTCAATAAGAAAACCGGGGAAGCTAATTTTTATATTTATGATTCAAAGCAAGTTGACTATCAGTATCCCAAGATAAAGGTTTCAACTTCTGCAAGTGAAGGGAATATTGAGCAACTTAATCCTTCCAACCAGGTTCCCACACGATTAGTATTCGGAAACCAATATGAGCCCACCACCATAATATATGAGCTCTCGATTGAAAGGATGTATGGCTACAACGATACAAAACCTGCAAAGAACTGTGTCGATCTAAAAGTTCAAAGAACCGAAGATGGAATGCCACATTACGGAGACTTTCTTCCAAGACATTAGATAATCTATTAAAAATTTCCAACATGGCAACTAAAATAAAAAAATATCTCGCTGGAATTGCTCTTCCACTAGCTCTTGCCGCTCCAATTTATGGACAAAACAATAATTTTTCATCTGATCTAGAGAAGGCTGCAAAAAATATTCAAATAGAATCTTTCGACAAATCAACTTTGGATTCATTTTTCAATTCAGGAAAATTAAATGGGATAAGCAAGGGTTATGACAACATTATACAAGACAAATCAAAAATTCAGAGAAACACCTATCATTTTGAAGTTTGCCCTAAGACCCTTAAGGATCTTGGACCAGTTAGAATAGACTATCAAAGATTCAACAAAAGGTGGAACAGGGCTTATTTCTCAGTGGATAGCATATTTGACAACAATGAAATATACAATTCAGGAGGATTTTCAATACTTACATCCACAAACGCCTCAAACCCTGATGTGGGGGATCTAAACAAATATCATTTAGAAAATACAAACAAAGATAAAACAATCAAAAGAAGATATGATCTTTTCATAAACAAGATTTATGAAAATAGATGTTTGAATATGACAGTATTATATCAAGAAGAAAAAAGAACAAGCTTCGGAGAATTCCTTCCAGGAAAGCCTCAGTAAATTAATTTCTAACAACTTATCTATGCAAGTGGCTTGATTCAATATGGGATTTAGATGGAGAAAATTTACCTTTCTTTTTAATGAAGAAATATATTCCAAATCCAAGTATTATTGCCACCATTGCACCCATGCTTATCCAAAGGTTTCGGTAAGATCTCACTCCATTTTCTGCATCATCCTCAGAAGTTGTTGTTAAGTTTGAAATTGCGCTTCCAGTAACATTGGTTGTAGGTTTTACAGCCGTTATTGCAAAAATGCTCAATCCTGGAGAGGTTGCATTGTAAACAACTTTAGTTGAATCCTCTGAAACAATCTTTGTTTCTAACTCATCCCATTTTGTAGTATGTCTCTTCAATTTAACGGAGTTCTTGTCATAGTCATTTGAATTCAAAACACTCTTCTTGACTTCGAAAGTAATAATTGCATTCTGAATTTTTGAGTTATCTAAATTATTGTGATCTATTGAAATATAATTTAAAACTGTTTCAGTGGATGAAGAGTATTTTGAGGTTATGCTTGAATCCGTTGGCTTATCCACTCTGAAGGATACATCGGATGCGGCACCGTTTATTGCAACTGAAATTGCTTGAACCCCTGTTGCAGAAATTGTTCTATCCAACATATTAATGAAGATTGTCTGCCCAGCAGACAAACTACTATAGGATTTGTATGTGAATGTGTAAACTGTACTCGCAGTTGTTGTAGTTGAAGAGCTTGAAGAGGAAGAGCTAGAAGAACTTGTAGATGAAACCTTAACTTCTACAATGCTTGAATCATCATAATTTCCCGCATTATCAAATACTCTACATTTGAAATCATAAGTCCCATCATCAGATGGTGAGAAAGTATAATTTATAGAAGCATCATTCTCTGAGTCTACTATTGAACCATCCCTCATTACAGAAATATTTTTTACCTCCGATAATGCGTCAGTCCCAGCACAAACCACCTCGGTTGAATCGTCTTCAGTGATAGTGGTGTCATCAATGTCGGGATTATCTGCAACAGGATTAGTAGTATCAACAATCAAAGAATAATTTGAAGTAATATTGCAATTATCTGATTCATCACAAGAACCCACACTCCAGTTATATCTCCCTTCTGCAAGATTTGTGAAGGAAACGTTTGATTCATTTAGCATTCCAGAGATATTAACAAGGTTTGTTGAGTTCAAACCTCCAGATGAATTGTAAAGGTAAAATGTTGCGTTCTTCAAAGTCGCATCAGTAAGATTTACCTTTAATGTTGCATTCCCAACATTTGTATACATTGAAGATGGCAATAATTTTGTTATTCTTGGTCCCAATAATTGTGACTCAACATAGATCAAATAACTTAGCACATTTGAAGAATAATTTTGAGTTTCATTGTAAAAGGCAGTTATATTGAATGTCCCAATGGTATCCATTGGAGTATTATTGTAAATTAAAGTATTGCCATAATTTATTTGAGATCCATTAAAAGTAAAATTGATTGCCCCCTCTGCATTTGTCCAAGCAGTCAAATTAACATAAGATTCATTCTCAACATAAATATTTGAATAATGGCTTGTTCCATCTAAAATAAAAGAAAGATTCAATGTT
>JAHJTO010000081.1 GCA_018829845.1 Nanobdellota archaeon | reverse complement strand
TGTTCTCGATAGCGTATAATTTAAAGAAAATTCAAATTTATAAGAAAAATAATGCTCCTTCAAAAAGTAATTGCTGGGATTTGGCGAAAACCTATCTTTTTGTGTCAAAAATTATTTGAATCATAACACAGCCTGTGGAGGGGCATTGGATGCGAGAGATAATATCCCCCATTTCTTAAAATTTTTTCTGCATCTTTCTTAAATTAAGCAAAGCTTCTTTTCGCATATTCTTTTTACGTTGAATTGTTTGCTCATCAGTAAGATTTCTCCAATTCATTCCCTTAATCGAACTTAATCGGTTCAAGTAACTTATCCATTTATATAAATAAACCAATTTCTCCCATTCTTTTGGAAGTTGATTATACTTTGAGTATCCTTTAACTAAATCTTCTTTATGGGCAAGTTTTCTATCTGGCGTTCTAAGTCCTGAGAATAAATCTTGTACTGTCCCACTTGATCTTGAAAATTCAAAATCAATTACACCACTAACAACATATTTTTTACCATCTTTTTTAACTAAAATATTTGTTAACGATGCATCTCCATGGCATAATCTCGGACCTACCTCTTTTTTTAATAAATGTTTATTCGAATCAAAGAAGTCTTTATTTTGTTTCAATGTTTTTGGCGAAATTAATTTTCGTTCTTCTAGTTTATTGAATATTTTTTTAACGTTATTATCATTTTCAACATACCAGCTTTTGTATGTTTTTATCAGATTAAGATTGGGATCAAGTTCCCCATATGATTTCATTTTAAAAGAATGCATTTTTCCATATAGTTCTCCTATTTCCTCAAAAATCTCTTTTTTATTGTTTATTTCTTCATATGATTTAAGCACTGATTTTCCGCTCAATTTTTCAGCGATAATATATGGTCTTTCAATAACTTTTTTTGTATAATCTGATTTTATTATTTTAGCAATTGGAAAATCCTTGAATTTAGACTGAACAAGTTTTCTAATTTTGTTTTGTTTAAGAACATAATTTTCATAACCTTTAAGTTTTATTATCTTAATTACATAATCTCCATCACTTAGCTCAACATCATAAGCAAGGTTGTTGTATCCCTCTGGAAATTCATTTATTGATTTTATTTTACTCTTCGGAAAGTTTTCTAAAATCACCCTTTTCACATCAGAATATTTTGAAAGCTCTTTTTTCATATTTTGACAAGGACTTTCATATTTTTAAAACCTTAGAATGCTCTCTGAGGGCTGGATGCGAAGGGGAAGACAGAATAAAATTATCATTTACCAATAAGGATTTATACGGAAATATCTGCCCTGAGAATCTCTTGCCAACCTTCTTCTTTTTGTATGCCTTTCACACGTTTGCTCTTTTCAGATTAGGTATATACTTCGTGATCACTTTTTTGATTTTCATATCTTAACTTCGATCATCTTTCTGTCTTTGAATTTCATTATGGATTTGTACCCTGCCTTTCTGGCGAGGGCAAAGGCTTCTATCAGCTTGTCATTTATCTCCCCAGTCCTGTGGGCATCAGAGCTTATTGTTATGGGGATGTTCCTTTTCTTCATCTCCTTCAGGATCCATTCCGAAGGATATTGAGCTCCGACATCTTTTTTGAATCCGTGGGTGTTGATTTCGATGCAGATTTTCGCTTTCGCAGCTTCGTCCAGGGTCTTCAGCACTTCCTTCTTGTACCATTCATCCTGCTCATTGAACAGCCTTGAATCTTTGTTGTAAATCTTGACCATGTCAAGATGGCCCAGGCATGTGAAGAAATTCGATTTTATCATAACCCTGAGGAGATGGTAATATTTCCCGACAAATTCTTTCATTCCAATGCCATTTGCTATTTCCATCCATTTTTCAGGAGTGGTGTTGATTGAAAGATATTCTTTTCCGAAGAGCACATAGTGTACAGAGCCTATTATTTGGTCATAGAGTTTTTTATGATCTTTAATTTCGTTTGCAGTCCATTCTTCATATCCCTCTAGCCAGTCCATCTCTGTTCCCAGAGAGATCTCTATTTTGTCTTTGTATTTTTTTTGCAAACCTCTAATTTCATTCACATATGCCCCATAGTCAAATTCATAGTTGAAGGGACCATGGTGTGAAGATAATTTTCTGAATGCTTCTGGCCTTTTGTAATGGTCACAGAAGCAGATGTAGCTTATGCCTGCAGCGATGGCTTCTTTAACCATGTCTTCAGGAGCCAGCTTTCCATCGCTTCCTGTCGAATGAACATGGGAATTGATTAAAATGTGTTTCATTTCATCCTCTCTTGCAATAGCCAATGCTTCTTTATTTTTAAAACCTTAGAATGCCCTCTTCCACAAAATCTCAAACATTGTCCTTTCAAAATCCGAAACATCTTTGCTCCCAATCATTATTCCGATTGAGTCATGTTCCCTGAATGTCAGAAAGGCGACCTTATCCCCATAGATTATCTTTGTTATTTCAATCTCCTCATCAACAAATCTCATGTCCATGGCAGTTTTGGGAGCAGTTTTTCTATATTCTCTCATTTCCTTGCAATCAGAAGTTATAACTCTAGAAAATATCTTCTGCTTTCTTTTCTGTTTTATAAAATGGGGAAAATAGAATTCCATCCTGTCCAGCATTTTTGGAGCCCCTATGAACCAGGCTTCTTTGTTCTCATTTAATATGTCTTGAAATATGGATTTTATCCCACTTATCTCTTCATACATCTCAATCTTGGGCTTTTCTTTCAATGAACTCTTCATTCCTTCCAACTCTTTCATGACCGAGCTTACTTTTTCTTGCCTTTCTTTTAACTCATCCAAAAACCTTCTCGGATCAACTGCTTCAAAATACTTTATACCTTCTTTGATGGCATATGATACATATCCCTGTTCTATCAATGATTTCAGAATGTCATAAGTGGTTACCCTGTTCAAATTCGCTTTTTCTGAAACTACTGTAACAGATGATTGTCCGAGCCTAAGCAATGCAAGATATACCTTGACTTCTTTATCGCTCAAACCTAGTTCAATTAATATCTCTTCTACTGCGACCATTCTATCCTTTGATCTTTCAACTATATAAGTCTTTCTTTGTGTAGTAGATTTTCTACAACATAGCTTCATATATTGTCACTACTCCTTAATAACATCCATAACAACGTGGATAGGAGAAAAACAAAATGGGAAACTACAAACCTTTGAGAACAGGACAGCCAGACCTGAAGAATGTCCTTGAAAACCCCTCGCTTGTTGAAGGGCTTTGCAAGAAGATTCAAACAGGAGTGTTAGAGGGAAACCTGCAAAAATGGGAAGTTGAGAATCTTTTCTCAACTGCTAGAGCCAATATTGCAAACGGATCCTTTGCTTACCAAAAGCTGTATGCTTTGGGAGAAGCAATAGGGGTAACCTTCCCTGTTTATGCTACAAAATAGGGAAGGCCCTTTCATATTCACTAATTCAATGTAAGGAGGAAAAAATAAAATGGAAATATACAAAAACCAATATGAGCGGGAATTTAGGGTGCTTGAAGATATAAACACAAATGGGATAATGTCTGCCTGTGCAATGGCACCATTTGATAATGCTAAAGAAGCATTAAAAAATGAAGGGTATAAAGTCATTTCACTTGAACAGATGGCCCAATTGAGGATACAAGAAGGTAAAGATTCTGCCATTTCCAGATTAGGAAGTTGGACAATGGAAGATTTTGTTTACATCCCAAATAAAGGGATCTTCTTGACAAAAAATTCCCCCATAATGAAAAATGCCAAAAAAGCAACCAACTGTTCTAGGCAAGGAGTAGATCTTTATCTTGATTCAAATCAGGTTGAGAAATCAATTGAAGGTTCTTACAAAATAAAGGATGCGGAACATCATGTTTGTACACCAATAAGGATTGTGATTCCCACATCAAGATTCGCTGAAGAAGGACTGACTTCATATGCCTTTGGAGAGCATGCAAGAAACTATGGAGAATTTTTGAAGGAGATTGGAATCCAGGATCTTGAAATCTGTCTTGGAAACACAAAAAAACAGCCTTTTGCAAAAAAAGCTTGGTTTGAAACATTTGAAAATTCTGAGTTGCGTGGAGACCATGATCTGACCGGGAGCATGGGTTTTTATGGCCTTGTTAGGGGAATAAAGAAGCAATAGAAGAAAATTATTTTTTATTTTGGGCCGGAAGGCCCATTTTTCTTTTAAATCCGAAGTCATATAAGTGTTGCCCCGATAACCCCCCCATCCTTGAGAGTTTTTGCAATTTTTATCTGCCCCTTAAATCTAAAGAATGTTCTTTTTCTCATTTCATTCTGCGCTGAATGAAGAAAAAGATTATGCGCATTGGATAATCCACCAGAAAGGATAATCAGTTCGGGGTCTAATAGTTTGATTATGTTGCTTAATCCTATCCCTAAATTCTTCCCTGCTTCTTCATATATTCTCCTTGCCTTTTTGTTTCCCTTCTCCGCTTCTTTTTGCAATTGGATTATATCCATCCTCAAACCTTCTTTTCTCGCTTCCTTGATTATTGCTCTTCCACTGAAATATTCCTCCAAACAACCCTTGCTTCCACAGTTGCACTCTCTCCCACCATTTTCAATTATGAGATGGCCTGGCTCTGGAGCATTCCCCCCGCCGGAATATAACTCCCCATTGATTATTACCCCGCCCCCTATTCCTGTTCCCAATGTAAGCAAAACCATATTATCTGCACAAAAGCCAAAATTGTGTTCTGCAATCACAGCACATGTAGAATCATTTTCAATTTTCACAGGCAATCTGAATTTTTTACTTAAGAATCTTACGATATTAAAATTTTCAAATCCCCTTAGATTGGGCAACCTTATTATTCTCCCTTTTTTCTTATTGATTATTCCTGGAAGCCCCATCCCTATTCCTTTGATCTGTTTTTTGTCAATTCCCTCAAGGACCAAAGATATCCCCTCAACTATCTGACCCAATACTTTTTCCTTTCCTTTTGCAGTGCCAAAGGAAACCTTTCTTATGACTTTTCCTTTTTCAACTAAGCCCACTGAGATTTTTGTTCCCCCGACATCAACACCTATTTTATATTTCATTTTTTAAATAAAGTCTTTTTGTAGACATGTCCTGCTTTTTTTGAGCATATTGATACAAAGAATGCTTTCTTTTTCCCAGCATTAATTGCTCTATGGGCATATTTTCCGGGAACAACATATGCTTTGTTTTTCTTCATATTTATTGAAGATTCTTTGTTACCTTTTTTCATAAGAAGCAATACCTTCCCTTCTAATAGGATATACACTTCTGACAATGGTTTCTTATGCAAGTGTCCACGAGTCATAAAATTCTGCTTTCCTATATTCCCGGAATTCAGAACAGTAAGACCATAATTTATTCCATCTTCTTCCCTTATAATAACTGAATAAATGAGTGGATTTTTACTCAAAGATTTCGAAAAAGCCCCATTGTCTTTAAAATATCCATTCATATCTTTCAGAGATATACTAAACTCAGAAGTGCATCCTTCTTTGATATATTTTTTCAATTCCATTTTCAAACATTAGCGTGTCTTTTTTTCAATTCCC
The DNA here is from genome assembly GCA_018829845.1 of Nanobdellota archaeon. Taxonomy (GTDB): domain Archaea; phylum Nanobdellota; class Nanobdellia; order Pacearchaeales; family JAHJTO01; genus JAHJTO01. The sequence continues at coordinate 4,455 of JAHJTO010000081.1, read as the reverse complement.
TGCTTTTCTTTCCCAATAATCCCATTATTTTCACTATAATGCTGTCAAGATAAATCAAAACTGTCTGTTCAAACAAACTTCCCAATGGTTCAGACAGGCTGTCTATCTTAGCAGGGATTTCTATAATTAATGAGGAATTTCTTGCTGCCCTGGACTTTCTATCAGTTGTTAATACTGCAATGACTGCTTTCTTCTTCCTTGCCTCTTTTATCCTGCTCAAAGTTATCTCTGTTCCGCCCGTTCCAGTAATTGCGATCATCAAATCACCTTTCTCTAAAGCTGGCGTTATTGCTTCTCCAATAATATATGTGGTGAATCCTAAATGCATAAGTCTCATTCCAAATGCCCTTGCCATCAAACCTGATCTCCCTTGGCCAGTTACAAAGATTCTCTCACTTTCTAATATTTTGCTTATTAGGTTCTCAGTCTGTTTTGTACTTACATTTTTCAATGCCCTTTTTATCTCATTTTCTATTTTTTTCTCTATTTCCTTTATGTCAATCTTCTTCCCTTTTGGTTTTTCCTTCAAAGACAGTTTAATCTTTTTAGCTATGTCTCTTGGATTTTTTGATTGAGTAATATCCCTTCCTACAATGACAATAGCTGGATTAAAATTTGAGATGTAGGGCATATTCTTTGCCGTCAAACCTCCTGCAATTGAAATAGGTGTCCTTATTTCCCCCCGTATCGCCTGAAGGTCTGCAAATGGTGGCTTATTTTCATCAATTCCGGTATGCACACATATATAATCTGGCTTTAATTTTTCTATTTCCTTTGCCCTTGAAAGCTTATTTCTTATTCCAATAAGATCGACAACAACTTTTTTCTTTTTCCTTCTCGCAACCTTTATCGCATCCTTGATTGTTTCGTTTGATGCTGCTCCGCAAACAGTCATCATGTCTGCTCCGGCATTGAACGCAATTTCTGCTTCTATTTTTCCAACATCCATTGTTTTCATATCTGCAAGAATTATCTTTTTTGGAAAGGACTTTTTGAATTCATGAATCGCTTTATCAGCAGACTGTTCTTTTAGAAGGGGCGTGCCTAACTCCAATATATCTGCATACTTCTCTATTTGCTTTGCTATCTTCAATGCCTTTTCAATAGTCAATACATCTAAAGCAACCTGTAATTTTGGTTTCATTTCATCCTCCCTTTTATTCACTAATGATTATCGGCTTTCTTCTGAAATGGGCGAATATCCCATTCCCTAATATTCCATCTACACTATTTAATCTTTGCTCAAGTTTTTTCGGATTTTTTACCTTTCCAAAATTAAGGAATAAGACCTTGTTCCCATTATGCCTTACTTCCTTTAAAACTTTGCATTCTTCTTTCAGTTTCTCTTTTACTTCTTTTACCTTATTGCTCTTGACTTCCACAAGAACCGGTTTTGTCAATTCTCCTAATTTGCTTTTATCTGCAACAAAAATCACTTTTCTTGCAGCATAGTCCATCTCCTTCTCTTTTACAAAAGCCAATGCCCCATGCCCCTTCAGCATTTCTTTTTTTCCATTAATCTGATCTGATCCATCTATTGAAATGACCGGCTTTCCATTATTTACTGTCTTTAATCCAGCCCTTTTTGCTTCATTTCTTATCTGAATAGAAGAAGGAATCACCCTTACTTGCTTTTTCAGATCAGATTCCCCAAGGAGCTTTACAAATATTGCCATTGTTGTCCCAGACCCCAAACCCAGAACAATTTTTCTCTTTTCAATTAACCTAGTTAAGAATTCCAGAGCTTTTTTAGATGCCTTCAGCTTTTGTCTTTCTTTCATTTTGCAAATCTCTTTATTTCATCTGATATTGCTTTTGAAAGATCTATTTTTGATGCAGAAGATGGAATGCTGTTACAAGAGACCACTTCTCCCTGTTTTCTTAATTTTTTCATAGCATCCCCTACAAGTATCCCGTGAATGCCTATGTAATGGATAGTCTCTGCTATTTTCTTAGCTTCTTTTCCCGCCTCAACCATTGTGTCCCCTGTGCTGATTATGTCATCCACAATTATTGCGATCTTTACTTTCTTTTCCTTATTTAATGATGAGAGAATCTTGACGCTTTTGGGACCAAGTCTCTTTTTCCTTAAAATTATAGGCTCTATTGACAATTGTTTAGAGATTGGGATTATCCAATTAGAGCTCTCTTCATCTGGTCCGATTAAAACATAATCATCAAACTTTTTCTTGATATATCCTGCTATTACGTCTGCAGCAGATATCTTTACCGCATTTGGGAAAAAATCTTTGAATCTCTTCAATCTATGTGCATGTGGCTCTACAATAAATACTTTGTCCACTTTTGAGAAGATCTTCGCCACGATTTTTGCAGAGATACTTTCCCCTTCTTTGAATCTTTTATCCTGCCTTAAATAAGGGAAATATGGGGCAATAAGCATAACTTTTGATGCTCCCAAATCTTTGGCAGTCTGTGCAGCAAAAAGGACCTCAAGAATTTTATCGGAGATATTATTATAAAATGATTGCACAAGAAACACTATTTTTCCTTTTATTGAAGTGTTGAAACCTACATGCAGCTCCCTATCTGGGAATTTTTCTGCACTTAATTTAGAATAAGGAAGATGTAATCTTCTTGCAATTTTCCTTGCAATTTCTGATGCTCCAGAACAGCCTATTATCACCGATGTCATTTTGCTTTCTCCTTTTTGAATACTTCATCTAACTGATTTATCCAATTTAGCATATGTGTAGTGATTAAAAAATGCTCTTTTACATATTCTTTCCCATAAATGCCCATTTTTTTCCTTAGTTTCTCTTTTTTAATCAGATTGGTAACTTTTTCTGCAAATCCATTGAGATCATATGGATTAAGCAGATATCCTGATTTTCCATGGACTACTTGATCACTTATTCCTCCAACATTGCTTGCAACTACTGGAGTTCCTTTCCATAACGCCTCACTAACTGTTAATCCAAATCCCTCTTTTATTGACTTCTGAATTACCACTACTGCTTTTCTCTGCAATGCATTGACCAAAAGATCATTTGCGACATTCAAGACAATAATATCACTATTCCAGCTCTTCACGTAGGTTACCAATTCTTCATACATCTTTTGACCCATTGGATCATCCAGAGCCATGCTTCCGATCAATACCAGCCTGCAATCTACTTTTTTTCTCACTTCTTTGAAGATATTCACAACTCCAAGATGGTCTTTCCATTTGTCAAACCTGCTCACTTGGCAGATTATGGGCTTGTCTGTTGGGATTCCAAATTTATTCAAATAGTGGTCAATGAATTCCTCACTTAATTCCTTATTTTTCATGCTTAGTGGATCTATAGATGGGGCCATAACACTTTGTTCTGGCTTCAGATCTTTTTTCAAGAACTTTTTTGAAAGAAGAACGATTTTATCATATTTCTGTATATAACCCTTCAAATAATTGTAGACATTTCTGGTGGGGGTTGAAATGTCTGTATGGCATCTCCATATCCATGGCTGCCTTTTCTTGTAGAAGTTTATCAAAGGCAAGGGTTGTATATCATGGATTATGACTGCATCATGATGGATATGCGTGAATGAAGAGAATCTTTCACAGTTTTCAAGATAAAGCCGCTGTTTATTTTTTGTGAAATGTATCCTTTCACCCATCAGGGCATTTGAAAACTTTTTTGTTATGATAAAAAAATCAGGAGTTCCATGCAATATCCTCCAACCCACATCTATTCCTAAAGAATTCATCAGCGGAACAAATCGGTTCAATATCTCTGCAACTCCTCCCCCTTGGTGGGTTGAACTGATGTTCAGAATATGCTTTCCAGCTATCTTTTCAGCACTTTCTTTTATTAATTCTATCTGCTTCTTTCCTATAATCTTCTCATATGCATTCAAGCTTTTCATCTATCCCCCCTCTTTAATAGCCAATCAAAGAGAAAATAGTTAATAAACCTTAAGTTTAATGCCCCGTCCGATATCTTAACCTAAGGTTAAAGAAATTTCTGAATGAAAGGATGCGAGAGAGTCTATCAATTAGAAATCAGTAGCCGAACCGCCTTTCATAATTCTTATGATCCATCCATTCGATCATTATTGAAATAATAACAATGCCTTCTCTTGCAACAGAATAAAGAAGCCTCCAGCCCCTTGGCAAGTCATATTTCCATAGATTGTCTATTTGGTATTTATCTATGTACAATTTGGGAATCAGCCTTTTCGGGACTTGAATTCCGCAAAAAGCATCTCCTTGCAGGTCTTGAATAGCTCTATTGATCCATTTGTAAAGCTCTTGATCTTCAACCTTTGAATCTTTCAACTTGCCATAAGTTTCTTTCAGTTTTTTCATCTGCAAATGCAACTGTAGATTTCATTTTGATTATTGAGGGTTTGCTATCAAATCAGTTCTGCTTAGATATTTTTTCACAAGAGAAGGATTCCATATCCAGGCCACTTTGCCTTCTCTGTCCAAGGCTATCTTTCCAGAATACAATA
>JAHJTO010000080.1 GCA_018829845.1 Nanobdellota archaeon | reverse complement strand
ATGCAATTATAAGCAAAGCAGTATTCAAAATTCCAAAGCTTGGCTGGATGAAATTATTCTTCGTTGAGCTTATTCGGGGCACAATTTAGACTATTCTTTACTATTCTTTACAATAATGTGCCGATAGATTTATAAAAATCCCCATTCTAAATAGAACATGCAATTTTGCCAGAAATGCGGTAGACTACTTGTTAAGAAAAGGACGAGATTTGTTTGTGATAAGTGCGGACAGGCTGCCAAAGGAAAAGTTAAGATCAGAACTTCTGAAAAGATGGCAGAGAAGACAAAAATAGGGGTCCTTAAAGATAAAGAATCAAATGTCTGGCCAGTCACATCAGCCACATGCCCTAAATGTGGAAATAAGACTGCATATTTTTGGTCTGCAATGGCAAGAGCACAGGATGAGGCAGAAACAAGATTCTTCAGATGCACTAAATGCAAAAACACCTGGAGAGAATCTCACTAATTTTCTGAGAGAATTCTTAATTGCACTGGGAACTAGAAATTATTTTAAACCTCTTTCCGTTTAAAATCCCATGCCATTGAATAAAAAAGAAGACAACAAAGAATTCTACGATTCATTTAAGCGATCTTTTATAGACAATAAATCAAAATATGTCATGATGGACTGTTTTATAGTAAGCGAGCAAATGCGAAAGACCATCCTATATGGTCTTGAAAAAAGATTATTGCATCAAGTAGGGCCCCCTGAGAAGGAAAAATTGCTTAATGGGGATTTAAAAGCTGACCTCTACCATCTGACGGAAAGAGGCAGGGAATATTTTGGCTTGAAGTGAATTCTCAAAATTTAAATAGCCATTCTTTATAGAGTAATAATGCAATTTTGTCCCGAATGTAAATCACTTATGATGAATCGTGCTGGAAAGTCAGTATGTAACAAGTGTGGTCACATGGGTGTACATAAAAAGATCTCTACTTCTGAAAAGGTCGAAGGCAATAAACTCCAAATAGCCGTCGTTGATGAAAGAGAAGAGCTCATGTCAAAGGTAAAAGAAGAATGCCCTAAATGCAAGCATCACGAATGTTATTTCTGGTCACGACAAACAAGAGCAGGGGATGAAGGAGAAACCTCCTTCTACAAATGTGTCAAGTGCAAACATACCTGGAGAACATATCGATAGGACACTATTAAAATAAGTTTAAATAAGTCTTATTCTTTGTAAGAATATGGGTTGGAAAGATTTGAGTTATTGGTTTAAAGGAGCATTTATTGGAACATTTGCGGCATTAGCTCTATCTTTTTTTTATAAAAGTAGTGACCCTATCGGTTTAAAATTAATTTCATTCCAAACCTTTTTTGGAATTGTAAATTCTAGTCCATTAATTATAATTCTCTCTGGAGCAATTATAGGACTCTTGCCAATATTATTTGGATTTTTGATTGGAGCATTAATCGGCTGGATTGTTGGAAAGTTCAAAGAAAACTAGACATACTCTCCTGGAGTATAATAAATGTTAACTATATTCTCTAAAAACGACCATATTTGGAGAAAGTATCGGTGATATTCTGACAGATCATCGCATGTTTTTAAAGAAATCAATCAACCTTTCTGATGCTTATTTCAGTAGAATATACTGAGCTATCCATCCCATATTCTCTCTTGTACTCAAACCCTTCTTTAAGAATTTCTTCAATAGCGACAGTATTCCCTTCTTCAATAAGTCCTAAAATATTAGATTCATTTAAATAAAAACTTACATAACCATGACCCCAAGTAAGATATGCTTGTGAAGTCCAATCTCCCCCAGTACAATCCTCATTTGAATATTTATAATCTCCAAAACGAGACTCAGCAGGGAAATTAAAGTCAAGATCTATTGAAGTAATCGGAGAGGATCCCCATTCACCAGTATAGGTGTTATAAGGCCCCTTTATGTACTTCCCGTAATTGTCTGGAATAGTAAAGCTATAATCAAAAGAATGCTCTGGGCAAGTGTACCCTGTTCCTTCTTTCAAATATTTGCTTGTTCCGGTGCCACTTCCATCCAAATTACTAAACCAATCATCAGTTACATCTATTGTAAATCTAAACTCCCCAGTATCTGTGTAGGTTCTACATGAACTCACACATTGTTTCTTTGATGCAACAAAACTTCCAGCCCAATTTCCTGCAACCAATTTAGCCAGCTCTTCATTGAATTTAATGTTTGTTTTTTTATCAACTTTCAAAACAGTATTAGCACAAGCAGAATTTCCAGAAAGATCCTTAACACAAACCTCGAGATCATAACCCTTAACAGTAGCTCCTTCAGGAATCTTTCCTGACAGAACTCCATCCAAACCCATTATCAAACCAATTGGTTGTCCTTTAACTGTAAATGTGTAAGGAGGATTTCCATATTTTGGATTCTCATCACTCTTAAGATTATAGCTATAACTTCCTCCAACACTCCCGGATTTTATCTTCTCTGGAAGTTCAAAAGAAATAGGCCTTGGTTCTACAATTAAATGCATCTCTTCCACTTTTGAATTTCCATTTGCATCTGTAATTTCGACTTTGAAAGGAATTATTTTTTTATCTGTTGCAGTTGGAGCAGTTCCTGAAATAACACAATTATCAGCCAAATTTAAAGTTCCGCCGATTGAAGTAGCTCCCACTAATGTGCAGTTATGTGGGGCGGTTCCACCTTCAACAGCAATAGTGTGGGTATAAGTCTCATCAGAAGTTGCAACTGGCAAACCTCCTGCTCCACATCCCCCTGCTCCAGAAATTAATATCAAGGATAAACAAATTGCAATAATAACAAATGATTTGGACAAGTTCACCATCTTCTTTACAATTCAAGGGGCATCGACATTTTTAAATATTGTGTGATAGATATATTCTCTACGCACCTGGAGAAAGTGCAAGCAGGATATGGCTAAAAATAAATTTAAATAGAGGTGGTTCTTAGTTAAAGCATGGAAAAGTGGAAGATTTGGCTCGTTGTTATTCTAGTCTCTTTGATGATTTTAATAGTCATGATAGCAGGATGCGGGCAAGAAGATACTGAAATCCCTTATGAAGATAATTATACAACCACCATTCCACCAATAGAAGACACAACTCCTTCTGAGCCTTCAACTCCGAAATATTATGCCAATATCACTGTAGATTCAACAACGTGTAGTAAACTTCCTGGAGAGTATGATGACTACCTTCTGGAAGTTAAGGGCAATGCAAATGCAAGTACCGGGGCATATTTATCTTTCTCAACAAATCCCCTTAGTGGAGAAATTATTACATCATGTCCTTCATGGGGCCCTTCCCCAATGCCTGGAGAAAAATGGATCAAATGCTTCAGAAACGAAGGAATGCCAGAATATATTGAATGGACTCTTAGGGTGGAAGAAGCGTCTGCCATAAATTTGGTAGATACGGGTGAAAATATGATATATGTCCAATTAGGCATTCAGATAGCAGAAGAGGGATATCCTAACACAATATATCGTGAATCATTAAAAGTAGACTGCCCTTTATGATTCTATTCCAAAGTTAAGATTTTTAATTGTCGTTATACTAGAGAAAATATCGATGAGGCATGTTTAAATAATCTTTCTTAATATTTTTATGAAAAGAATGATTTTAGGATTATTGTTAATTTCAATTCTTTTAGTCAGTGGGATTAATGGATGTGGTCAGAATAAAGTGAACTGCGGATGATATAGTTTTAGCACAAGCGTAAAATGCAACTGTACTGGCGGTGAAGAGTTAGAAAGCAGCGCCTGCCCTTCTGGAATGTCTTGCGATAGCGGAGCATTCTTTTGTAAAAGTGCCTGTGGGGAATGTAAATGTCGTGAAGGTGGTAAAGAAGTAGTTTGTAATGAATCAAAACTATGCAGTTTAAATGGCGGAAATTGGAAAGTATTTCCAGATGGTTGTGCTGATAAATGTGGAAATATGAGGCAGTGTACTGAGGCGTTTGTAGAAAGTTGTGATTGTGGTGAAGATAAATGTTGGAATGGAAATTCTTGTATAGAAGATTAATATTTTACAGGTACCTGGATAGTATTTGGAGAAAATACCACTAATATTACAGTTATTCTAAGGTTAATAATCATCTAGGCCAAATCTCTTCTGAAAAGGTTTAAATTGTCGAATTGATTTAATATCCTATGAAGAAAAAGATATTGATGATATGGATTATTTCAATAGTGCTTCTATTAGTCATATTAGGAATATGCTTGAAGAT
>JAHJTO010000079.1 GCA_018829845.1 Nanobdellota archaeon | reverse complement strand
TGTTGGAGAGAAGCTTGGTTTTAAGATAAGAGAAGGTGAAGAAGTAAAGTCAATAAGTGGGGTTAGCGGCTCTATTCCAATTATTCATCGGTTATTAAAGATTCGAATAGGGGAATTTGAATTTGATATTCCTGTAGCCTGGGCTTTGGAAAAAGGGGTACCTCTTCTTTTGGGCAGGGAAGTTGTTTTTGATAAGTTTGATATTGAGTTCAAGCAGGCTGAACGAAAGGTGATTTTTCGATGGCGTGATGAGTAGGCATAAGATAAAGAGATCGTAAATGTTAATTATTGCAAAGCACTGTACAAAATCTTAGAAAAACAGATACTCCATCTTATTCTTCTTTTTCTTTATGGTTTTACTCTTTGCCAAGGAGACGATCTCCATAGCCATTCCTTCAATCTTGATATATTTAGAAGGCAGAACTGTAATTAGTTTTTCACCAAAGAAAGGCTTTCCAGAATATACAGAGATATGTTTTGCTGCTTTGTCAAAAGGTTTCACGCCTAATCTCGTCAGATGCCAGCAGGCTGTCAGCAACGGACAGGTGTACATAGTATTTTGTTCCTCTTGATACTGCAACACGGTCTGGGATGAAAAATTATAGCCGCTCTTGTCTTCTAAGTCTTCCAAGGCATTCTCACCTTTCTCGACTGCCTCTACAAACATCTCTTTGAATCCTTTCTTGTTACTATTTGCCCATCCCAGGATATTATTGCTCTGTATGGCAAGAGCCGTTTTCTCCTTTGCCTTTTTTACATATTTGTCAGACAAAGACTCAATTAAATGTTGAGCTAAAGTTTTTTCAGAGATTTCATTTTTTGCAAAAAGGGACTCTTCTACTATAAAATCAGGAGACAACCCAAGCCCACCCAGTTCATTAAAAATTTGCTCTTGATTCAAGGAGAATTGTGCATTGTAATTATCTATTAGCACACACAGGCAATATGTTTTCCCTTCTGTTTCTAATCTTTTGACCAAATCTTTTGTAAGTTCAATGCTTTTCAGATGCTCTTCACCAAATTCTTCTCCCTGAGCAAATTGGTCAGCATAAATATGGGCATATTCAATGTTATAGTCAACTTCTGGCAGCAAGATTTTCCTCCTTGTATTCTTCCAGCATCATTTGGTTGTAAAACGTCTTTACTTCTTTCTCTGGCAATGGAATCAATGATTCTTCAGGGTTTCCATAAAAGGTAAAAAATAGCCATGATAATGTATCTTTATATTTCTCTTTTGTCTTTTCTCGGGCACATACAATGGCTTGTCCCACTGTAGTAGGCTCGGCAAAGTCAGTATATTTTTCATAAAAATATACTGCAAAGTCCCTTGCAATATCATCTCTAATAGGTAAATAGGTACAGATACACCCTGAAGCGCCAAGTCTCATAAATTCGGTTGACAGGTTATTACCTTGTTCCCATATATCTTCAATCTCTCCAGATTGACAGCCGTTCAAGAAAACCAAGGGTCCGGACATTAATAAATTTTTGCGTGACGACTGGGATGCCCCAATTTCCTCTGGACCGATCTCTCGATGTTCGCCAAGCTTATTACCCTTTACTATTATCTTTGCACTGCCTCCTTTGCCAACTACTAAATGTCCTGAAAAATGAATTAGCTGACACTGCCGTAAGTATTTTGGATTAAAGTAATGGTTAAAACGCACTGCAAAGTTTTTGTCCTGGCCATCGATCTTATGAATCTTCTTAAATTTCTTGTTTTTGAAGATTTTTTCTATCTCATTTATCTCCTCCTCTACTAACTCTAAAAATTCGATATCTTTTTGTTTCCCCGGAAATTTTTTATCTGGAAAGTTTTCTAAATCCTTTCGGTTATCATAAAATAAGATTATATCTGCTTCATTGGTAAGATTTTGCTTCACTTTTTTTGCTGTCCCGAATGATTTTTCGGACTTTTGCATAAAAGCATGAAACTCCGTTGTTTTCTCTGAAAAAACCTTTCCTACAGCAAATCTTTCGCATAAGAACTTTTTGTCATCTTTCTCTTCTTCGTCATTATAAGCCCATTCCCAAGGTATTTTATTATCATTGGTTTGTATAATTAAATGTGTAAGTGTCGGATCATTCCAGATTTGCTCAAATATATCATTAGCTTCCAAGTTTGTCTTTATTTTATGCCCGATTAAATCTTTAAAGGCTTCAATTACTCCTTTCTGATCTTCTGCCATCTTTAATCTTTCTACCATTGATATAGTATCCATGAGATCTTTTTCGCAATCTTTTTTTTCAGCTTCAGCTTTAACTTTAACCGGAAATGATGAAGGGCTTCTAAGGAAAACATAATATTCATTTATAGAAGATATCAGTGAGTCTCTTATCGGTTTTAAATCATTTGTCATCTTGGTGGGAATGTATGGATGATGTTCTTTTGCGGGTAGATTCAAAGAATAAACATACTTACTTTCTCCAGCAAATTCAAGGAGCCAAATTGTTAAAATTGCAGTTGATTGACCTGCCATTTATTATTATCCTCCTTATCGCCTTTCTTTAACTAATTTGTTGGCTAAATTGCTATAGCAGGCTTGCATTTTTTTGATACCAGGAAATTTATCTTCGGAATCAAAAAGAACTATGCGCTCGTTCCATTTCAGACTGTTATTCTCTGGAATCTCAAAAATATCTCTGCCTGTAAGTTTCTTTAATATTTCAACTTTCATCGGTTCTGTAAATCCAGGGTTATCTCTTGGAACGGATGTAGCTACCGGAAGATAATCTAAGGCCAATTTATTAATGAAGTGGGATATTTGGATTGTTCCCTCAACATGTTGCAGGCAATATCTAAAGAACAGGAGTATATATTCAGAAACATACATTGAAATTGCCGCCATCTCGCCAAACCCACTTGGGGAATCAAGAATTATATATTCAAATTCTCCAGTCTCTTCAATCTTCTTTAATAAGGATTCCAGTCGTTGGGCAGTTGTATTGCCTGTAAAACTTATAGATTTCGGGTACTTTATTTTTGAGGGGAAGACCTTCAATGTCTTATTAAACTTCAGGCCAGTCCCTGATTCTTTTGAGACATCAATCAGAGCCTTTTCTATGTCAAAACTGGCTGGGTCTTCGCAGGTCAGATAATCTTGAAGATAAAGATTATAATCTTTGATCCCGCGAAGGTTGTCGTAAAATCCAAAAAGAATTCCCAGGCCCGGTGCATCCACATCTAAGTCAATACACAAGACACTATGATTTTGCGCAAGTGCTGCCGCGATATTTGCTGTGCTTGTAGTTCTTCCTGTACCACCTTTATACGAATAAGACAAAACTCTAAATGACATCTTTTAAAACACCTCCTACCAAAGATTGCTCAATGCTTTAACCTTGTTCCTTTGATTTCAAAGCCTCAATTGCATCTGACTGAGCTGCATCAGCAGCATCCTTTTCCTTCCTCCATTCATGTAGCTTCACAATCTCGTTTTCTAAATTCTCTATCTTTCTTAAAATATTATGAGGGTTGTTGGAATCAAAGTAAGCTATGTTTTTCCGTATAGCCTCAATTGTATCTTTGCTAAAAGTTGTTGCAAAATCCTTCTCTATTTTCTTAAGTCTTTCGTCCAAGTCTTTAATCTTTTCAGGGTCAGGTTCAGCTTGTACAGGCTGTGCTTGAGGTGAAATCGCTTCTTTTAGACAAGGGACCAATGCTTTAACGAGATGGGCAATTGGAATATTTATGGTAACAACTTCTTTGCCAGACACTTCTTCTATTGCTTCTTCTTCCAGCTCTTCCTCAATTCTAAATTTTTCATAGTAAAGATAGAGCCTTGTCAAAGCCTCTATTGCTCTTTCTGTATAGAATATGGAGTAATTTTTTGCTGTATCCCAGACATAATTGTAGCTTCTGGCTTTATTTCCCAAGAGCAAATTAAGAAATTCCTCAATGTCTTTATGAAATTCGCCTTGTTTCTCTGGCGAACTGAATATGTGTAATGTGAGGGCCTTCAACATTAACGGCACAAAACTTCTATCTTCATATTTTTCTCTATGAAGTGTGCGCTTATCTCCATCTAACCGGAATGCAAAACTTTCATACATACATTGTTCGCGCACCTTAGAAGACTCATTAAAATACTTCATTACAAACTTCAAGCCTTGATCTATTTCTTCTTTTTTCTCATGGCCTGTCAACAATAAAACAATTAAGGCCCATAAAGTATAGTATAACGATTCATCACCTTCTGTATAATCTATCTTCTTGCTTCTTAAGTCATTTTTAAACTCATTTTCACTACCTTGTTCAATGAGCGTTTTTACAATCCAGTTTTGGGCATGATTACTTTTAATCTTTAATTCTTGAATATAAAGATCAGCCCCCGAAGGAATAACGCCTTTATACTTCTCTGAAAATATAAGCTCTAAGGCTTCAATAGTTGTCCAGGTAAAGTACAAAAAGGAGAATTTCTTGTCAATTTTACCCCATGCCCATCCTTTGTTGTCTCCAGCATGAGAGTCTTTTAAGAACTGTAGTCCTTCTATAATCTGTTTATCCATCTTGTCAACCAAATTGTTATCTAACTTATCTCCCAATAAACGCTTTGCATCTAAAAAAGCACAGACAACAAAACTGGCAGAATCAGCAACAGGTATATCTCCTCCCTTTCCATCCTTCCCTCCTTCTTTTTCACCCAAATCTGTTTTGGTAAAGTTTACATATGGACTTCCTGCAAATCCTTTTTCTTCCACCTGGGCACTTACATATTCAATGGTCTTCTTAATTGTTTCTAAATCAATAATATTCAATAGATTGCTTCCAATTCCAGGAATACTTAGACTCGGAATAAAAAACGACTCCAATGCCTCACAAGACATAATAATCCCTGGAGTTTTGTTGTCGTCATCAGTCCACTGGCCCCTTTCCTTTCGGATTGAAGCCATCTCCCTTAGAACATTCTCAATTAAATCTTTAACTGCTTGAGACTTTTTAACCTTGCTCATTTTCTATTTCCTCCTTAAATTTATTCCACAGCAAGTCTCTCTCCCTTTTCTGTGCTGTGTCCATCAAATTTTACAATATACTTTCCTGGCTCAATATTTCCAAACCAAACCAAACCATCATTGTTAGACTCCTGCACTTTACCTTCCTTTTCCTGACCCTTCTCATCACACAAACGCGCAACAATCCCTTGCATTCTATTATCCTCTTTGTCTTTTAAGTCAATAACCAAATCGCCGCCCTCCCAATCAATCTCTATTGGCCGTTCTTCTGTTGTTTCTTCTTCATGCCCACCACTCCTCTTCGCACCTCTATACGCATGAGCAACGGCAGGTTGCAGTAGCTGAATCCGAACTGAAACAACCTCTCTAATTTTACCTATTCCTGCACTTATTCTGTCACCCGCCTCTCTTATTCCGTCTCCTACCTTTCCTACCTTTTTTCTAAGACAAGATAAAGAAAGCTCTATTCTGGTCTTTAAGGCCGGTTCTCTATTTTCTTCAAAAGCTACGGCAAAATGCATATATCTTCTATCACATTTCTTGCAGTGAAGAAGATGGACATTTAACTCCTTTATCGTGGCTTTTTTTGTTATCTTCTCTTCAGCATAGTCCTTCAAAGTTTCTATTGATGGACATTCGCCTTTTTCGGTAGTCTTCTTCAGATAAGCCTCGTAGTGCACAAGACCTATTAGACCCATTAAATACTTACCCTTTTTGGAGCATTCAGGGCAACTTCTTAAATGCTCTCTGATTTCATTCTTCTGAACATCCATCATAGGCTGCCCCTTAAGGAATCTTAATAATTCCCTGTGGGTGACATGTTCAACTATTTTTGTATTCATAATAAACCTTCCTTAATTTCTTGATTTCTCTTTCTCTTTTTTTGAATTCTTATTCTTTCTTTCTCTCTTTCTATTTTTTCTTCCGGGGTACAACCTCTTTCAAAATATAACATCAATTCCTCATAGTAAGTTCCTAGATCGTCACTTTTTTCAATACATTTCCTTGCTTTTTTACGAGCATCACGAGCAACCCAGTGTTTAATGGTATCTTCTTGAACAGAATCATTATATTTAATAGAGTAATCTTTCCGTATTTCTTTATAGCTTTTGCCTTTCAAATCGGATTGCTTTAAAGCCCAGTAGCGTTTCTTGTCTATACCCGTCTGGCTAAAACAATCCTCAAGCTCCTTCCAAAATTTTTCTCTTATTTCTTCATTCCGCTCTTTTCCAAGAAGTATCTCTTCTGGAGTTAGTCCAACGCGGGGCATACTACTCCACCTATCCTCCCTATCTTCCTGCTCTGCATCTTTATTTAAGATTTTATCTTCACTTTCAGGAGAATAAAATTTATCTTCGCCATCCTTTCTTTCTTTTTTCCACTGAAATTTCTGAACTAATATCTTTTCAAAAACAGGGGATGTCTTACCCCCTTCTTTATATAACAGTGCTGACCCTCGTAAAAATCCTTCTATATTGCCTTTTCGAGGATCAAAAGAGATTAGCCTGCAAGATGGTGGGGTATAATGCCTTCCTTCTTTATCAGGACAAAACAAACCTTTTAGTATAAAATCAAAGATGCTTTCTTGTTGGCAGATGTTGCGAGTGATTTGTTCTCTCTTTGCAATGTCTTTTGTATAAGAAAGATCATAGAAGCCGTATTTTCTTCGTATGTATTGTTCAATTAGATGCTTATAGCTTCGTTCAAACTCAAGCTGGGCGATACTTCCTTGAATACATCCTTGAACCAGGCATACCTCTTCGACAATCTCTTCTTTAATCTTGTCTAACAAGGGCATATACTTACCTTCTTTTAGATTGGCATAGTATCGTTCTATGTAATTTGTTGTCACTTTTGTTTGCGGATCTGTGATTGGTCTCTTCTGAATGGCTTCAAAGATATCTGTTAAAATCTCTTCTTTGCTCCCATCATCTTGGACATATCCAAACTTCTCAGGATAAAATTTTGATACCGACTTTTCTATGGTCTTGCAATATCTGCCCTTAGGGTTTCTAAAATATTCATAGGTATTCCCAACTAATTCCTTAATCTGAAAGTTGTAAGCAACCACTACATCCTCAACGATTTCTTTTTGTATCTCGTTAAGTTGTTGTATTGCTTTTTTAACTCTTTCCTGGCAAGGCAAATCCCTGGAAAACTCATTACAAATAGATAAAATTTCCTGCACCATTGTTACTATCTTATTTCCTTAAGTAGAAGCTTCCTATTTTTGAAGATAGTAACATATTTTAACCAACAATGTCAACATAATTTCTTAATCTTGTTGCTATGCCATACATATTCTTTAGACCCCGATCAAAGGTTTCAGCCGTTGTATATGTAGAGCCCGTTTCCCAAACTCACCCGATGAGGGCATCGGCCCCTACATTCTACGAGAGAACACCGTCGCATTTGGCCGAAAGGATGATCATGGCCAACCTTTATCAACTCGCTTAATCAGTAACAACTGCTCCATTGTTTTGCTGGTTGTCTACAGAAGGAGAAAGATAATGGGGCTGCCCAAAGGTGGTGTTAAGCCGAACTCCTCTTCCTCTTCTTCGCCGCTCAACGATAAACAGCTCTACTCGGTCGGTAATAATAATGGCTACAGCAAAGTCTCTGTCGTTATTGATGAAGGGGCTTTCTATCTCAAGAATCTTCTTTTTGACCTCCTTGAATGGTTCAACGACTCCTTCAGTTACCACAAGGGGCATCTGTTCTGTGCCAAAGAAGAGATTGAGCCTTCCTCCAGGTATGTCTTCTGGCTCATAATCCAGGAGACTGATTCGTCTGGCACTGTGCCGGGAAAGAGACCTTCGGGTGAATGAAGTAGCCCTTGCATTTAAAGCATCACCGGTTATGTGCCGTGAGCTTACTGGAGAGGCATACGGAGACAAATTGTCCAGAAGCAGAGTCGAAGATAATTGGGCATCTACATCTCCTTTTACCACCGTACCTGCAAAGCCAAGGACAGGCGCTGGATTGCCTACGCCACGCCCAACAACCTGCCACTGGATAGGTAAATCTGGCCTTTTTTCAATGACATCAACCATAGGCCTTACACTGTCAACAGTAAGCATCCCAACAGAATCTCCCGGAACGCCCATAATCACATCCTCGCAGAACTCAGGATATCCCATGGCTTCTACACCTCGATCCTGCCATCTTTTGGCAAGAGATCTGGCCCGTTCTCTCTTGGGATCAGCAACTAAGACCCTTGAAGGCCGCGGGAATTGATGACCATAAGAACTTAGAAACTCTCTTCCCCCTCTGTTGGCGCCTGCTTGAAAAAGTGTGTTGTAATACATTACATTACCTCCATATTTGAATTAAATTCTTCACCTAAGATTGGACAGGCGCCCCATTCCTTGAAAAGAAAGAACCAGAATTCACGGAGCCTGCCATAGTCGGCTGAAGTTATTTTCGTGGTATTT
>JAHJTO010000078.1 GCA_018829845.1 Nanobdellota archaeon | reverse complement strand
GAATGAATGTCATAGTAGTGTTTATATAAACACTACGGGCTATATAAATCTTTCACTTATTTTTTATTTTATCGACTTAGAATAAACAAATATTCATGTAGTGACTAATATTTATCAAAAAGTCAGGTGATTATATATTAAATAATATGAAAAAAAGAGGTTTGAGAAGAGCAGCATTATTTTTTGCATTAGTTTTTTTAGCTGTGACTTTAGTTTCAGCTTATGAACAGAATTATACTTACTCTAATACCTTATCCTCTTCAATACAAATCTCTTCTCTTAGGTATGAACCCTATCCTGTTGAGCCAAATGAGCAATTCCAATTATGGATAAAAATTCAAAATATAGGATCTATTGGGGCTAAGGATGCCACATGCAGAGTTGTCCCGCAAACACCTTTTTCAGTTTACCAAGGAGATTCTGAAAAATCCTATGGGCTTCTTGGAACAGGGGAATCAGCAGTATTTGATTTTTCTTTGAAAGTTGATGGGGAGGCAGTTAGCGGAGAAAATGAATTGATCGTGGAATGCACTGACAATCCCGCATCTGGAGCATGGATGATAAAGGAGATTAATATTCAAATACAGACAAGATACCCTTCATTGAATATTGTAAATGTTAAAACAATTCCAGAATTTGTTGAACCAGGAAACAAGGCACAACTTCTAATAACTTTGGAAAACATGGCCGATAGCAGCATGAAAGATGTTTCTGTAAAGCCTGATTTCTCTTCAGTATCTCTTGCACCCTATCAAGAAATGGGCGAGCAGAAATTAAGAAGAATTGCCGCAGGAGAAGTGAAAGATCTAATTTTTAACATTGTTGCTTTGCCAGATGCCCAGGGCGGAATTTACAAAGTTCCATTGACCGTTACATTTACTGATGATCTTGGAATGGCATATTCTCTTGAGGGAACAATTGCCATAGAAATAAACTCCAAGCCAGATCTTGAAATTTATGTGGATTCTAGCGAACTCACTAAAAGCACAAAGACTGGAAACATAATGTTCAAAATAGTAAATAAGGGCCTCACAGATATAAAGTTTCTAAACATAAAACTTTTAGATACACAAAAGTTAGATGTTATTTCTGGAGATACAATCTATATTGGAAATGTTGACAGTGATGATTTTGAAACTGCAGAATTTAGAGTAAGTGTTGGAAGTAATGAAATGGTTTTCCCTATTGAAATTGAATATAAAGACATAAATAATAAAATTCACAGTGAGCATTTGAATATTGCCTATTCTCTTGCATCCAAATCTGAGTTGGGACAGGGAAGCGGAATAACTTCTTGGATATTCTTAATAGTTATAGTGGTTGTGGCATTTATTGCATACAGAAAAAGAAAAGTGCTTGTTGAAAAAGTGAAAAGCTTTTGGAAATGAGCTTTTTTTGCATTTTAGGAGGATTATTCAATGATTAAAAATTATAAGATAATTTTTGTCATGCTCCAAAGCAGAGCTTTGGGCCATCCCAGAATTCAGAGAATTCTTAGGATGCCAGAAATCAGAGGTTTCTTAGCATGATTAAAGATTATTTTTTTCTAGTACTAAAAAATTTTGAAAGAAGAAAACTTAGAGGGATGCTTACCATTCTTGGAATCTTCATAGGAATAATGGCAATAGTCGCTTTAATTTCATTGACACAAGGAATGCAGGATTCTATAACTGATCAATTTCAAAAACTTGGGACTAACAGAATAACGGTTACTGCCGGAGGAGTCAGTCTCGGTCCTGTAGGATCAGAATTAACAACTGCAAAACTTTCTGACAAGGACGTAAAAACCATCTCAGAGGTTTCGGGAGTGAATGAAGTTGTGGGAATTTTGATGCAGACTGCAAGAATAGACTTCAATAGGCAAGTAAAATATCAAAGCGTTGCAGGAGTCCCGACAGACTCTGAAAGCAGAAAAGTTATTGATGAGATAAGTTTTTTCCAAATAGACTCTGGAAGGAGCGTAAGGAATGGAGACAAATATAATGCAGATTTAGGGTATAATTTTGGTGATGACTTATTTGACAAAAGCATGAGGGTCGGGAACAATTTCCAAATAGAAAAACAAGATTTTGAAGTTGTGGGGGTAAGGAAAAAAGCTGGAACTGGAATCCATGATAGCATAATAAAAATTCCAATGGATTCTGCCAGAGAACTTTTCAATGAGCCTGATAAATTGAGCATGATATTTGTTGTCACATCTGAAAATGCAGATGTTGGGAAGATTGCAGAGGAAATAAAGAAAGATCTTAGAAAGTCAAGAGATGTCGAAGAAGGAGAAGAAGATTTTACAGTTCAAACTGCAGAGCAATCTGTTGATATGTTGAATCAAATTCTTTCAATTGTCCAAATAATCCTTGTCGGGATTGCAGCAGTTTCCCTCATAGTCGGAGGGATAGGGATAATGAATACCATGTACACTTCTGTTATGGAAAGGACAAGGGAAATAGGAATAATGAAAGCGCTGGGTGCAAAGGGTTCACAGATAAGGGATCTATTTTTAGTTGAATCTGGAACCATAGGGCTTGTAGGGGGGACTATAGGAATAGTTCTTGGCCTATTGATTGGAAAGGTTGCGCAGTTCATCGCAGATTTGTATGGCATTGCATTGATTCCACATATTTCATTCATGGTCATCATAGGGGTTCTTGCATTCTCTTTTATCATAGGGTCAGTTTCAGGGGTTTTCCCAGCAATGCAGGCGTCAAAACTAAAACCAATCGATGCCATAAGGGGGCATTAAATGTTAAAAAATAAAATATTTTTGATACACCGAAAATTTTCTAGGAGGAATTTCTAAGCATGTTAAAATATCTAAAATTCACCTTTGGAACATTCCAGCAGAGAAAGCTGAGATCCATTCTGACAATGATTGGAATATTCATCGGGATTGCAATGATAGTCACTTTGATCTCATTGGGACAGGGGTTGAAGGGAACAATTCAAGATCAATTTGAAGCCATGGGCGTGGATAAAATAATGATATTTCCAGGGGGATCTGGTTCATTTTTTGGAGTAGGGCAAGTAGGGGGACCAAAATTACTTGATAAGGATTTAGATACTATTCGAAAAACTCCGGGAATCAAACTTGTTTCTGGAATGAGTTATAAAATTGCTAAAATCTCTTTCAAAGATGAAACCAAATATACTTGGTTGATTGGACTTCCAACTGATGAATCCAAAACAATTCTCCAAAGTTATTCAAATTTTAATGTTGTGGACGGGAGAAATCTGGAAGAAGGAGACAAATATGTTGCGATAGTCGGATATTATCTTTATGAAGAAAATTTTTATGAAAAACCTGTTGAGATAAGGGATAAGATAATTATTGAGGGAACAGAGTTTAAAGTTGTAGGGCATATGGGGAAGATTGGAAGCCCGCAGGATGATTCACAAGTTTACATCCCCATAGACACCTATCTTGATTTAATGGGTGGAAAGAGAGATTACGGGTTTGTTATTGCTCAGGTTTCAGATGCTTCGAGAGTTGATGAGATTGCAGAAAGAGTGAGAAAAGAGCTGAGAAAAGAAAGGGATGTTGAAAAGGGAGAAGAAGATTTCACAGTCCAAACTACTCAGCAGGCAATAAATTCATTTTCTAAGATTTTGAATATTGTCCAAGCAGTTTTGATAGGTTTGGCAACGATATCACTTGTTGTTGGAGGAGTTGGAATAATGAACACTATGTACACTTCCGTTATGGAAAGAACAAGGGAAATAGGAATAATGAAAGCAATAGGTGCAAAGAACAGCAGCATAATCACAATATTCTTGATAGAGGCAGGGGTTCTTGGGTTGGTTGGAGGAGCAATAGGGACTACTCTTGGAGTTATTGCTGGAAAGTTTGTGGAGTTTATCGCTGCTAGTGCGGGATATTCTATACTTAAGATAAAATTTTCTGCAAGCCTGATAATCTTTTCCATCTTATTCTCTTTTACAGTTGGAGCCATATCCGGCATTCTTCCAGCCATAAGGGCCGCAAGGTTAAAACCTGTTGAAGCTCTTCGTTATGAATAAGTAAGAAAACCTAACGGTTTTCTTGACTATCAACCCTAAATTTCTTTTCAAAAAGAACTTTAATTAAGAAAATTAAATAGCTTAATGATCTACTTTCCTTCTAATAACAACAATCAACATCATAAAGTTGGCATTAACTTCCATTCTGAATATTGCTTTGTAAACTAGAAAAGTTTAAATGTTCTTTTTATGTTTGATATCGATGGATAGCAGTTGTGAAAAATGTCATGGCACCGGTGTTGTGAAAGAGGCAGATGGTTCAGTACATACGTGCTGGATTTGCTTGGCGGCCGGAAGAATGGATACACATTCAAAAAAAGTAGATGAATTCAAACAGATAAAAGTTTAATGCTAAAAAAGCTTATGCTTTTTAGCACAAGAAAATTAAGAAAATTTTCTGTGTCCAAGAATCACTGAAAAACTGGAAGTTTTTGGTGTGTCCAAAAGCAAAGCTTTTGAGCATGTTTTCAATTCTTGAGCATGACAAAACACTCATCGGTTTAAATGCAGTGTTTTAATCATTTTTCAGTTCTTCGATTAAATCATCAATCTTATTGAATATCTTGGAATTGTCTTCTCTTTTATATTCTTCAAGTTTTTTCTTATAATTCTTAATGCTTTGTTTGAAAGATAATACTTTTTCTTCATTCAATTTTTCATGAAATTCCCCATATCCTAGTTTTTGAAGATAATATGCATTTGCAATCTGTTCAAAATGGTCCCCGATTGGAATTGTTAATAGCGGTTTTTTGAGATGTAATGCTTCTGAAATCAAACTTAGTCCTGCAGTTGCTATTACAAACTTGCAGTTTGCCAAATCATTCAAAAAATACTTTTCACTGAATTTTTTTAATTGGATATTTCCAAGTTTCTCATCTCTGTTTAATCCATAGATTATTACTTTTTCATTAATTTTCTTTAATTCATTAAATATTTCATTGTCTTCCTTACCGGTAAGATAGGCTAGAATAAAATTTCCATTTCCTGGTTTTAGTTTCAATACCCCTTTTCCAAGTATTGGGGGAAACAAAAATGTTTTTTCCTTCTTGCTCTGAATTATTTCTGGATGGTAAAAACTTGTGATAAGAAAATAGTCTGCCCTGGCAAGATAGGCTTTTACAATAAAGTTTGAAAGGAAGAAATTATTTCTATATTTTTTAGGATATTCTATCTTGCAGTTTGTCAACATATGTTGATTATCTATCGATATCAAGGGGATTCCAGAGAAAAAAGAGATTAGGCTGGAAATAGGTTCGAAGTCAGAGATTATTATATCTGGCTTGAATGTTTTCATAATTCTTCTTATGTTTCTGAATGTTTCAGGAAATTCTTTTATAAGCCTGGTTAAATTATTCATAACTGTTTTTCCTTTTTTTATTTTTCTTCCATAAATTAGATTGAACCCATATACTTCTTCAGCATTAAATTGATCCTTAAGCAAGGAATATCCCCTCCCATATGTAATCACTTTAACTTCATGTTCTCTTTGAAGATGTTCAATTACAACTTTGCTCCTGGTAGCATGTCCGCTTCCTTCTCCTGAAACTCCATATAGAATTCTAACCATTTTTTTATGAACGCCCTCGACAGGATTCGAACCTGCGACCCCTAGCTTTCCTCTTTTATGGCTATAAACCACTCATTTTAGAAGGCTAATGCTCTATCCAGGCTGAGCTACGAGGGCATATATTAACACTCATTATTTTCTTTATAAAATTATCTACAGTCTCTTTTTTTGAAGTCCAAAGTACCCAAGAATTATTGCCGATGTCGTAATAGGGCTCCCTAAATTCTACCCCTATTTTAAAAAAGAGATCCCTTAATTCTTTTAGAAAGATATTAGATTTTTGTCTTAATTGCACACTTTTTTTACCACGGTGCAAATATATATTCCCGTCACTATCAAAAACTCCTCTTAAAAAGAGTTTAATCTGCTTATCTGAACTAGTCTTAATAATTTCAGGAACTTTTATAGAGGCATACTTTAGTCCGAGAGGAATCTCATATTTTTTATGCAAGATAATTACCAGGGGTTTAGAAAAAATACATAAATTGAAACAACCCCTTCCAGGATATATCGCGGGAACGATGTTAAATGATTTTCCAGCCCATTTTTTTATCCTTTCTGCAGATTCTTTTTCCCTAAATGTAACTTGGATAAGATAAGTATTACGATTACCTTTTTTTTTGGAATGGATTAAGCACCCATCTCCTAAAATTAATCCTAAAAAATAATAGAATGATCCATCTTTCTCGTTTGGGGGGAATATCTTATTTCCTCCACTGACTGAAAAAGATTCAATATTTACAGAGAGGATTCTTTCTTTTTTAATAATATCTATTGCTACACTTAATGGGATCGGTCTTTTTTGTTTTTTCCAAAAATAGAAAGATCTGGGTGAAAAATCACTAAAATCTGATGGCCAAAAGTAATTTAAATACTTCTTCCGAAGAGATGATATGAAGAGGACAAAAAAAGAGGTTGTGAAGAAAGATGTGGAGGGAGATTTTTCTGAGGAACAGAAAACTGATTTTAATGCTATAGAAAAAAAGTGGCAGGCAGAGTGGGAAAAGAATAAAGCATTCGTTGCAGATGACAAGGCCAAGGAAAAGTTCTACTGTTTAGAGATGTTTCCATATCCTTCCGCATCCTATCTTCACATGGGGCATGTTCGAAATTATTCTATCGGAGACACCATTGCAAGATTCAAGAGGATGAATGGTTTTAGTGTTTTATATCCTATGGGGTTTGATGCCTTTGGCTTGCCTGCGGAGAATGCTGCAATAAAAGCAAAGATTCATCCTGCAGAATACACCAAAAATGCAATTGAAAATATTAAGCGATTAATGAAGGATCTTGGGTTAAGCTATGATTGGGATAGGGAACTTGCAACATGCTATCCGGATTACTACAAATGGAATCAATGGCTATTCTTGCAGATGCTAAAAAAGGGAATTGCCTATCGGAAGAAAGCTCCAGTAAACTGGTGTGAAAAATGCAATACTGTCCTTGCAAATGAAGAAGTCATAGATGGAAAATGCTGGAGATGCGAGTCTGAAACCACTATCAAACAGCTAGACCAATGGTTCTTGAAAATCACAGAATACGCTGATGAGCTTTTGAAGGGATTGGATAAAATTGAATGGCCATCGAAGGTTAAGGAGATGCAGCGAAATTGGATTGGAAAGAGCGAGGGAACAAAAGTTATTTTTAAATTAGACAATTCTGATAAAACCGTAGAGGTGTTTACAACCCGGCCAGATACATTGTTTGGGGTGATGTTCCTCGTTGCTGCTGTGCAAAGTCCTCTTGTTGCTGAACTTGTCAAGGGGACAAAGGCTGAAAAAGGATATCTAAAATTATTGAAAAGTACTTCGGTTGCTCAAAAACTTGAAGTTGACAAGGAGAAGGGAGGATTCTTCACAGGGAAGTATGCAATTCATCCTTTGACTGGGGGACAAATCCCAATTTATGCATCAAACTTCGTAATTGCGGATTATGGGACAGGGGTAGTAATGGCGGTTCCAGCACATGACCAAAGGGATTTTGAATTTGCAAAGAAATACAAAATTCCGATAAAACTGGTTATTCAGCCTGATGACAGAAAAATTGATGTTCTCAAAATGAAAGAAGCATATGATGGATTGGGGATACTTGTAAATTCTGCACCCTTCAATGATCTAAACAGCGAAG
The DNA here is from genome assembly GCA_018829845.1 of Nanobdellota archaeon. GTDB lineage: Archaea > Nanobdellota > Nanobdellia > Pacearchaeales > JAHJTO01 > JAHJTO01. The sequence continues at coordinate 5,879 of JAHJTO010000078.1, read as the reverse complement.
AGGCCAAGGAACATATAACAAAATCATTAGAAGATAAAAAGGTTGGAGGATTTTCAACCGAATATAAAATCAGAGATTGGCTTATTTCAAGGCAGAGATATTGGGGGACTCCAATTCCAATTATCTATTGTGAAAAATGTGGGGCAGTTCCTGTTCCAGAAAAGAATCTCCCTGTCGAGTTACCGGTGGACGTCAAGTTTACTGGTAAGGGAAATCCATTATTAACAAATGAAAAATTTGTAAATGTAAAATGTCCAAAATGCAGTGGAAAAGGAAAAAGGGAGACAGATACTATTGGAGGATTTTTTGATTCGAGCTGGTATTATCTGAGATATTGCGATAATCAAAATAAAAAAGAAATATTTGACAAGAAAAAAGTTGCTCATTGGATGCCGGTTGACCAATATATAGGAGGGGTTGAACACGCAGTACTCCATTTACTTTATGCAAGATTCTTTACAAAATTTATGAGAGATTTAAAGCTTCTTGAGATTGATGAGCCATTTTCTAAATTGTTTAATCAAGGCATAGTTCACAAGGACGGGGAGAGAATGAGCAAGAGTCATGGCAATACTATTACTGCCGAAGAGATATCTAAAAAGTATGGCATAGATACTGCACGATTATTCCTTTCATTTGTTGCCGGTCCTGACAAAGACATAGACTGGGATGACAAGGGGATTGAGGGAGCATTCAGAATGGTAAATCGATTCATGAGAATGTTTGACAAAATCGGAGGAAGGTCTGATGAAATCATGGACCATAAAATAAATAAGTTACTGAAGACCATGGGGCATAGCTATGATCATTTTGAATTCAATAAGGGCATAATCGAATTTATGGATATGGTAAATTATCTTTCTGAAAAGGATCAAATCCCAAAAGAAATTCTAGAAAGGCTTGTTCTTATGATCTCTCCAATAATGCCCCATGTTTGTGAGGAGATGTGGCACAAACTTGGAAAAAAATCTTTAATTGTATCTGAAAAATGGCCAGCCATTGATGAAAAGAAGATAAATGATAAAATTGAGCAGCAAGAGAAAGCTATTAGCAACACATTGTCTGACATACAGAATATTTTGAGAATAATCAAAGAAAAAACAAATAATGAGGGGGAGAAAATATTCCTTTATGTAATCCCTCCCGAACTTAAAAATTATGATACTGAGAAATTAGGAAAGAAACTTTCTAAGGAAGTAAAGGTTTTTGCAGTAAATGACAAAGCCAAATATGATCCACAGAATAAGGCCGGAAAAGCCAAACCAGGAAAGCCCGCAATTTATATTGAATAAAATCTCCACAAATATTATAAAGTTGGAAACTAAATGTTCTATATCAAAAGGGGTGGTAAAAATGGCAGATCTACAATTAACTAAAAAGGCAATGATTGCTGCTGTAACTGAAGCATTGACCTATAAGGGAAAAAGTCAATGTTCTGACGATGAGGCAATAGCGCATGTCGTAACAAACATTAATAGCATAATTTCAAGGGTAAATTAATTCTATGAAAGAAAGAAATATCAAAAACCTCTTTTTTGCAACGGTAGTTACATTGATCATAATGGGCGCTATTTTTCTAATTAATGATTATAATCTAACTGGATACCCTACAAATATGGGGGAAATAAGACTTGTAACCAAAGTTATTGATGGGGATACTGTAATAATCGAGGGGGGAGATTCTGTAAGGCTACTTGGGATAGATACTGATGAAAAGGGATATCCTTGCTATTCTCAAGCAAAGAAGAGGTTAGAAGAGCTGGTTTTGAATAAAGAGGTCTATTTGGAAGCAGATGAAGAAGATCAAGACATGTATGGCCGATATTTGAGATATATTATTCTTGATGGAGAGAATATCAATATAAAATTAGTACAAGAAGGGCTTGCAGTTGCCAGGTCTTCTCAAGAAAATAAAAAATATAAAAAAGTGATGATCGATGCAGAAAGGTGGGCAATAGATAATAAAATTGGATGCAAGTGGGGAAATTAATTTAGCCGAAATAACTTTCTTTCTTAATCTTTTCCTTATTGGCAGAAACACCTTTCATAAGAATATCTTTTATTTTTCCTTCAAATGATTGGGCTTTCTTAAGAAGAGGCTTGTAGTCAACTTTCAATCCAAGATATTGGTCAAGAACCTCTATTACTTTTGCGGCGGCTCTTGAGTCAGGAAGATCGGCATATGCTTCTGCAAAAACAAAAGTTGTTTCAGGCATTTTTGAAAGCAATGAAGCAGTCACACCCATAATAATTCCCTCTTCAAGTTTTCTTATATTAAGGCTTTCAAACTTATTGCTCCTTATTTTGTGGTTAGAATAATAAAATGCTTCTGGCTCTGGGGGCTTTCCATCACTAGAGATTCCTTCTATTGATATCATTTCTTTTGCCTTTATGCTTTTGTAAAATTCCATAAGACATTGTGTTAATTCCCATTCTATGTCTTTTACAGGGGTAATTGCTCTTACAATGATCACATTTTCCTTTGCGCTGTAGAAAATTCCAAGAGGCTCTATTACTTCTCCCTTGTGAATTGCGATCATTGGCTGAACCTTGTCAGTCTTTATTTTTCCAATCATCTTTGCCTTCAAATGATCTATCAAGAATTCTGTCGTTATTGTGCTTACAAGACCAAAACCAGGAAATCCCTCTATGACCACTGCATCTTTCTTGGGCTTTTCAAATAATTCTACTTCCATTATAAAAACCTCCTGCGGGTTTTCATTCATTCCAGCAACCCTCAAGAGTCCTCTCTTTAATACAGATAATTCATCTTTGATATTTATAATCTTATCTATTCTATTCGAATAATGCTGGTTTTTTCCTTATTTTGTTTATATCATCTAAAGTTAACATGTTTATCCTTTTCTTTATATCTAGAATAAAATTCACCAGCTCATCGAAATTTATTTTCACTTCAATATTTTTAAGATAATACTGGTTATCAATTCTCAATCTTTTGTCATCTTCTAATTTTTTATATGTTCCAATAGGCAATAACCCTTCTTTTTCCAAAAAACCACATATTTCTATTGTGCAATCATGAATTTCACTTTTTATGCCAATTTTCATAAGCAGAGCATAAACTGCAAAATATTCACAATAGTATTTTGTTGTCGCAAGCTACATATTTAATTTTGTTTTTAGGCCTCCGGCATCTTTCAGGAAGGCTAATGTTTCTTCAGCACTTTTATAATATTCATTGCATAAATTCTCATTGGGTTCAGTAAATTTTGGACCATCTTTTTGCCTTTTACACCAATCTAAACTAGCCATTTTATCACCTCTTCGCTTCCCTGTATTATAAGATGTTTTTTCTTTACTTCAATTTTTAACCCCTCTTTTATTTCATTTAAATCTTTCACATTGATCAAATGGACTTTTAGGTTAAATTTCTTCTCAAAATCTATTAACTTTTTTTCAAAATCTATTTTTCCAGTAATGATCAAGTCAATATCATTGGCTTTTTTAAAATCATTAACGGACGAGCCAAATATCAATGCTCTATTCTCTTCTTTTAAGTATTGATGCAGAAAAGATACCAATTCATTTATGAGGGGTTCTCTTTTGCATTTATAGACAAGTCTTTCCTTCTCAACTATCGTAAGATAATCAATAATCAGTGAATTTGAGTAGTTGATTCTGTAAAAAGTCATTCTCCCCTTAATTTCTTTTCTTACTATGCCTTCTTTTTCGAAAGAGCTAAGATGTTTTCTCAGACTTGCATGGGGTTTTTTTAATATCCTTGATATCTCTCTTAGATGCAAATTATCTTGTTGAAGCAGTGGTTCTAAAACTGACCATTTGGTTATTTTATTATCCATATGGATAGGATAATATCCATACTATTTAAATGTTTTGTCCTCTAAACTTCTTCGGATGCTTGTACACCATTTATGTATAATTCGCAAAAGTTCAGGTCCTGTTAAGATTTTTCATAAAATTATTAAAAATAGCTCATTCCAAAATAGCCTTGATCCTTCTTACTCCTGCAGCAACTGATTCTTCTTTGATTATCTTGAACTTTCCTAACTCTTTTATGTTTTTAACATGAGGCCCACCACAAATCTCTTTTGAAAATTTCCCTATGGAATATACTGAAATTTTCTCCCCATATTTTGAAACGAAAACCCCCTGTGCCCCCTTTTTCTTGGCTTCTTCAGGAGTCATTTCTTCCCTTATGATATCACAATGACTGTTTATCATTTTATTAACAAGCTCTTCTGCTTTCTTGAGTTCTTCATCTGTTAATTTTCTGTCAAAGTTGAAATCAAACCTCAATCTTTCCGCTGTGATGTTTGAACCTTTCTGTTGAATCTCTTTTTTTAGAACTTCTCTTAATGCTTGACTTAGAAGATGGGTTGCAGTATGGAGTCTCGCAGTCTTTTCAGAATCATCTGCCAATCCTCCCCTGAATTTTTTCTCTGCTCCCTGCCTGGACAGTTCTTGATGTTCGCAAAATTTTGCATTGAATTCTTTCTCATTAACTTCTATTCCTCGTTCCTTTGCAAGTTCAGAAATCATTTCAAATGGGAATCCGTATGACTGATATAACAAAAATGCCTCTTCACATCCCAGCTTTTTCTTCCCTTCTGTTATTCTCTCAAATTCTTTCAGTCCATTTTCCAGGGTTTGCATGAACTTGTTTTCTTCCTTATCTAATTCATTGGAGATGAACAATTCATTTTTCTTTAGCTCTGGATAATCCGAAGAGTACATTTTTACGACTATGATTGCAATCTCTTTGCAGAAGTTTCTTTCTATTCCCAAGAGCCTCGCATGTCTTATTGCTTTTCTTATGAGCCTTCTTAAGACATAGCCTCTTTCAACATTTGATGGCCGGACCTGTTCGGCTAATATGAATGTAGATGCTCTAATATGGTCTGCTATTATCCTCGCAGACCTGTTTTCCGAAAGTTTCTTCTTTTCAGAAAGATTTTCAATTTCTTTTATTATTGGAACAAACATTTCAGTATCATAAACGCTTTTCTTTCCATTCAAAACTGCAATAGTTCTTTCTACCCCCATTCCAGTATCAACATTCTTCTGTTTGAGAGGAAGATAATTCCCATCTTTGTCTTTGTTGTATTGCATGAAAACATCATTCCATATTTCACACCATTCTTTTTCTTTTGATTTTGGATTGCTAGTTTTATTCTGCTTCTTTCCTACAAAAAAGAACATCTCAGTATCAGGACCACAGGGGCCTGTTGTTCCCGCAGGGTCCCACCAGTTATTTGCCTTTGGCATGAAAGAAATTTTTTCCTTCGGCATTCCAAGAGATTGCCAGATCTTTGCAGATCCCTCATCTTTCTTTGCATCCTTATCTCCTTCAAATACTGTGACTGCAAGATTTTCTCTTTTGATTTTCAATTCATTTGTCAAAAATTCAAAGCTCCATTTGATTGCTTCTTCTTTAAAATAATCTCCAAGGGACCAATTTCCCAACATCTCAAAGAAGGTCAAATGAAAATCATCTCCAACTTCATCTATATCTCCTGTTCTAATGCATTTTTGAACATCAACTAATCGTTTGCCTGACGGATGTTTCTGTCCTAGCAAATATGGAATAAGGGGATGCATTCCAGCAGTTGTGAAAAGAACTGTTGGATTATTTTCAGGAACAAGTGGGGCTGAAAAGATTATAGCATGATTTTTTGATTTGAAAAATTCAAGATATTTTTTTATGAGATCTTTTCTGGTTATCATTTGTATAAAGATATGGGTGAGTGTTTAAAAAACATTTCCCCTTGCTTTCACACCCTATTTAATGGCCGTATTATATTATATAGGCATGCTACAAAAATGATAATTATTTCAAAATCATAGAAATGTTTATAAAGAGATTTTTTCTATATATGATATGCAAATAAAAAAGAGCG
>JAHJTO010000077.1 GCA_018829845.1 Nanobdellota archaeon | reverse complement strand
TTTGTTTGAGAAATAAAAGATTAAAAAATAATTTTGAAAAAGTTGTCACTTTATCAAAAGAGCAAGAAAAAATTATTAAGTCAGTTGATAAACATATCTTAAAACTAAATGTAGTGACTAAAAATTAGTTGAAACTCAGGTAATCATATTCAATCCTTAAAAGGATTGTGTTATTTATTATTCTCGCCTTTTCTCCATAGGAATGACCTTTCCATTTGGTGATCATGGGCAATTTTTCCATCAATGATATTTATTGTTTTATGTGCAAAATCTGCAACTCTTGGATCATGAGTTATTACTATGAGTGTCTTCTTATCTTTTTCATGCAAATCCACTAGAAGGCTCATTATCTGCTTTCCAGTTTTGGAGTCAAGATTCCCTGTAGGCTCGTCCGCCAAAACTATTTCTGGATTATTTATCAATGCTCTAGCGATTGCAACCCTTTGCTGTTCTCCCCCCGACATTTGAGACGGCCGATGATTTACCCTTTCTCCCAATCCCACTTTTGTCAATAATCCCATCGCCCTCTCTCTCGAATGATCATCCTCATTTTGAAACATAACTGGAAGTAGAACATTTTCTAAAGCAGTCAAGGTGGGAATAAGATTGAATTGTTGAAAGATAAAGCCTATTTTCTTTCCCCTTAATCTTGCAAGCTTGTTTTCTGAAAATTTTGAAATATCTTTCCCATCTAAAAATATCTTTCCCCTTGTTGGAATATCAAGAAGCCCTATGAGGTGCATGCATGTGCTTTTTCCAGAACCTGACGGACCAACAATCGCTACGAAGTCTTCATTGTATATTTTTACGCTAAAATCTTGTAGGGCATTTACATGTCCCTCAGAATAACTCTTCCACACGTTCCTCAGCTCTATAACTTCCCCTTTTCCAGTTGACATATCAAAAATAGTAAATTAGAATTAAAAAACCTACCTATCCGAATGATCTTGCCAAGACAAATATGGGATCTGCAATCAATCCAACTATCCCGATTGCCAACCCTGATTTACTTCTTCAACTATTCTCCCCATTATTCAAAGAATATATCGCTCCTACTATCAAAAAATCCATAGGGGCAATGCCAAAAGATCAAAGGTAGCATAATTTATATTCATTTTATTCTTCCGTTCATAAGTTTATGCCCTAGATCTTCCTTTTGCATTTTGTGCTCAATTCGCCATTGTCTATTGTTGAATTGAGCTCATCAACCCCAATAGAGCATACATAAAATTCTTTGAATGGATGTTCATCGATTATGCTCTTAATGCTAAATTCCCCATTATATTTTTCACTTACTCTGGTTCTACATTCCTCCCAGTTTTGTTGTTTTTGAGTGAATTCTGATTTTTCTTCATTCGATAAAATAAAACTGCAATCTCCTCCCCCCGTCTGTGCCGCTGCCATCATTTGTCCTCCCCATTCAGCTACAGGAGCAGGTTCCTCTCCCATATTTACAGCTACTGGAGTCTGAAATGCAGTAATTCTCCACAAAAATTTTTCATCATTACAATTTTTTAACACAAGACTTTCTTCATATTCCTTCAAAGGCATAACACATTCCTCCAATTCACCCTTCCATTTGCTTATTGAAATATTTGTAAATGCAAAAGAACTTGGAAGAGAACATGAACCCTGCATATATCCTACATAGCCTTGATTAAGTTTGTAGAGGGGGTTGCTTCCACCAATATGTATTCCTATACTGGGAAAATCTATGCCTGGAATACGGCCACTTAGGTATTCTGATGGTTTAGTTTTATTAAAATTATATATGAACTGCAAATCAAAATAATCTCTATTTGTTTTATAAACTGCCCAGCATGGACGCCCGCTCGGTGGTTCTCCTACCATGGATAACGGTTCTGCTCCAGTTACTGTTCCATTGTTTAATTGTACTTCATTCTCAGGAGCACAACCACTTATCCCACTAACTAAAAATATGGAAATTAGTGCTAGCGGTACAATCCAAATCTTTTTCATAATTTTATTAAGAAGTCATTGAATTTAAACCTTTTTCCTGCAGTAAGAAATGTTCTAGGAGGGAATCAAGCGCGGAGAGCACATAGCACAAAAGTGTTCTAAGTGACATGCTCGTTCAAATGAAAATTTGAATAATGCTTTTCTTGAATTATTGGGGAAGATAGGATTTTAAATTATATTCTCGTCCCGCATTCAAATTTGCATTGATGCTCTTTACAAGTCCATTCACCAACACATTCCACAACGGGGCCTAAATTTTGATTTTTGCAGTCTTCAGGAACATCGCAATATCCTGTTGAAATGTTAGATACTTTTGTTCCTGTTGAAATGTCTGGTTTTGCAAATATTCTTTTGAAAAAGGCGAGTATATTTTGGAAAATGTTTTTCTTTGCAGAAACAATTGATTCAGTACTTCCGCTTGTTTCTAGTATCTCTTTAGCTTTTTCCAATGCAACTTCTCTTTTTTCAATTTTTTCTGTTATACACTCAACTTTTCCTGTTTCTATATTGACTACGCCAGCATATCCCGTTTCTTCCTTAATTCTTATTACATAATCAAATGCTGTTCCGACATATACAAAACTTCCATCTTTCCACAAATCTGAATGAAAGTTAGCATTGTCATAATATCTGTCTTTCAGACATTCTTCCAGTTTCTCTTTCGCCTCTTCTACAGATATTGTGCTTTTTATTTCTTTAAGAGAGATTATTTCATTAGTAAAAGAACACTCTTCCATAGCCATATCGCATCTTAATTTTAAAAGGGTTTCATATTCATTAACTGCATATTTCCATTGCACATTCAAGGTTTTGACCTCATTAAAGTGGCATAATGTAAACTGCTTATCAAAATAGCTTTCTGAAATTCCCAAAGCTAAAATTTTTTCTTCAGCTTTATTCAATATTTCTCTAGAAACATTATCAACATAAGAACATTGTATTCTTCCATCACTCCAACTAATCGGCGGTTGTATGTCTACAGGTAGTATGTCTTCTACTGGTTGTGGCTCTTGTGCATAAACTAAAGTTGAAAGTGAAGAAATAAAAAGCAATCCAACCAGCATAATCCAAATCTTTTTCATACTCCCATTAAGAAGTCATTGAATTTAAATCTTTTTACTGCAGTAAGAAATGTTCTAGGTGAGAACCAAGCGCGGAGAGGGACTCGAACCCTCGAAT
>JAHJTO010000076.1 GCA_018829845.1 Nanobdellota archaeon | reverse complement strand
AGTTTGAACTTCGAAGTGCTGGAAACTCCAGCACAGGCATTTGAGAGAAAGAGGAGAAAAGAATAAACATGAAGAAGTCAATTAATTTGTCGAGAGGAAATAATAATCGGATAACACATGCCGTCGAGATATCACCAATTGGTGATTAAAATAATTCCCAACTTTTCAATGACTCATGGAAAAACCTCTGTTTTTAATGTGCCAGAAATCTTTTGATTTCTCAGCATAAGGAAAAAGTTATCTTTCAATGAGGGGGACAAATGCATATCCTCCCTCTTTCATTTCAAGAACGGCTTTCTCCCCCTTCTTTTTCCACACTTCCAATGCACCCTCGCTTGTGGGAATTATGAGTTTATCAAAATTAAATAATTTCATTCTTTTCTTGAGATTTTCATCAGAGGCTGCAGTCACAATTATGACATCAAATTTCTTTTTTACAAGGGATTTATATGAAAATATCGATCCTTCAATAAATTCGAGGTTTAGCCTTGAAATCTTAGTTTGCATTTTAAAATTTTTAAGATTATCCTGGGCAAATTTAGAAAGCTTTGAAATTCTCTCAACACTCATCACTTTTCCAGGATAAGCCAAATATGCTAAAAGTGCTGCATTCCACCCACTCCCACCTCCGACCTCAAGAACATTCATTCCCTTCCTTACTCCTGCAAGCAAAAGCATTCTTGCAACAGTGGTTGGCTGTGAAATAGTTTGATCAAATCCGATAAGATAGGGGACGTCCTCATATGGCTGATCCTTGTCCTGTTCCAAAACAAAATATTTCCTATCAACAATGGACATTGCCTTAAGGATATGTCTCAATTCCTTTTCCTCGCCATAAAGTTTATTGTTAAAATAGGCAGAATCAAGCATCTCCCTCTTGCTTAGGTCATCATTCTTTCCCATAATATGAATAATGCCCCTGTAATTATAAACCTAATGAGAAACACAGTTGTTTGAACCACTCTCACTAAAATAACATTTTTACTGCCAATTTCACAGAAATTTAGCTGCTATTCAGACAAGCTAAATTTCTTTTTTATATTATTAATGTCCACAGAAATATTTTAATCAGAAAAATCATATTGCAAAAGATAGTCGCGCCTATTCCTTACTTATTTTTCACAATTAAATTATCCAAGGATTCTTTCCATTTTTCTTTTAAACTGAATTGCGCCGATTATGGGCCTCCAGATAAAACCTATTGAAGCCACTCTTGCTAAAATAATTTCTTTTATTGAATAGTTCCCCTTAAGATATTCTCTTGGCTGCCTTTTTTCGGGGCTATGAAGAATAAAATTTGCAAGAGTCCATAAGTCTTGAACAATCAAAGATATCTGCATCAGCAGATATCTCATTGAAGCCCTTATAGAAGATGTCAAAGCACAGAAGATATTATCAACTCTATAATTGGTTTCTATTCCAAATCTATAACGATAAGATTCTATTAAACCATAATAATTTGTACTTTCAAGATTGTAAATATTTGTGATAAAAAAGAAGATATGATCATCTTCATGCAAAGCAAGGAGTTTTACAGATTCCTGATATTCTTTGGATTCTTTTTCATAGAAAATATAATCCAATTCAGAAAGAGTATAAGACTCATCGTCGATAGAGGATTGCTCTTTAATTGAACGCTCAATCTCACAGAGCTTTCTATTTTTAGTTATAGGCATTATAAATTTATATTTTAATGACTTTATTATCCGGCAGTATTTTTTGTTTGCAAATCCTCTGTCGAGATACAAAAGTTTTATTGAAACGGTTTTTTCTATTTCCAATATCATCTCGTTAAGTTTCCGATCAATAAGGGTTGTGGAGGATATTGGAATGCATAATAGGTTAAATCTTACTCCTTCTTCGACTATCGAGGCTGTCAAGTACTGCATCGCAAAGTTTGTTCCCGCTTTTTTCTTTGTTCCTTTAACCATGCAAAGATTTTTGTTTCCATAAAATGGTTTGGCAGTGATATCAATCGCGATGCAATATCCTTTATTTTTTAATCCGATTCTCTTTAGGATTTTAAAGAGAATTTTTCTAAATATTCTGCTTATTTCTAGGCCTGCCTCCTCGTCGAGCTGCCTTAAAATCCTGCAGGTATAAGATTCAGAATATAGCTTCTTTTTATTTTGGTATTCTTCAATAACGGAGTTAATAGAGCCCTGCTCTATAAGATTTGCTATTATAACGGGGAAGAAAATTTTCTTTAGCTTGCTTTTGGGATTACTAAAATAAAGACACATAAGCTCAAGAAAAAGTTTAGAGATAACTTTTATAGTGTTACTATCATTTTTCTTCAAAAGCCTTGTATAATTCCTGCAAAGCTTCTTTTCATCCTCTTTTGTAACCTCTCTTGGTCGTAATTTAAATGCCATTATACCTAATTTATAAGGAGCCAAAATGTTTAAAAATTGTGGTGATGTAGTATCTACATGAGAGCAAAATTGATTGCATATGATCTAAAAAGATTAAAGCAAATAGATAAGGTCCTAGTAAAGAGGCTATTATTCGGGTATACTCAGTATTCAAATTACGGAAGATACAAGCATAAAAAAGAAGGAATCTTAGAAAAAATTCCTCACATAAAAATAGCAAGAGCAGTTGTAATAGTAGAAAATAAGAACAAAAAAAAGATAACAAATGTTTTAGAGAAAGTAATGGCCTCGTATAAGGTATTTAACGTCGATATAAAAGAAGCCGAATTAAAAGCAAAAAATAAGTTTTAGTTCAAACAACTGT
>JAHJTO010000075.1 GCA_018829845.1 Nanobdellota archaeon | reverse complement strand
TACTTAAGTTTTCTATAAAACTTGGTCACTACGCCTTTTATCGAATACAAACCATAAAGCTTATATACCTGTAGTTGCCTAATATAAGCAACTACAATGACATTTATTAGAAAGAAAAAAGTTGGTAATAAGATTTACCTTATTGAGGTAAAAAATGTAAGAGAGAATGGTAAGATAAAACAAAAATTTGTAAAATATCTTGGCCGAGAAGTAAATGGAAAAGCAGTAAAGAAGGTTGCAACGAGTGATATTCAAGCAATGAATGTAAAGCAAAGTTTGGATGTTTTAGCAATTGATAAAATTGCTGAAGAACTCAAGCTTAAGGAAATTCCCTTTAAGCCTGCTTTATCTTTAACTTATTCACAACTATTGGAAAAGAGAAGCATAAACAAACTTGAAGATTGGATGAGATATACTGAAATTCCTGAAGTACTTGGAATAGAACTTCCAAGTGTAAAAGAACTTTATGAATCTTTAGCAGACATAAATGAAGAAAATTTTGAGAAGATAAATGAAAAAATGTTTTCAATCTTTGAGTCCTATGAAAATATAAGGGAATCTGCAATTATTGATGTGACTGACACTTACTTCTCGGGCACAAATGTAAATATAAAAAGAAGAAAAGGAAAGGATAAGAAAATCAGCAAATTAATTCAGATAGGATTGGCTGTTTCTTTTAATAATGGATTCCCAATCTTCCATAAAAAATATCATGGGAATCTTTCTGGAATAGATATATTCAAAGACATGTCTTTAGAATTAAAAAATAAAGGGATAGCGTCGATGATTATGGACAGAGGTATGCTTTCTAAAGAAAATATAAAAATCGCCTTAAGATTAAAGTTTAAAATAATTGCAGGATTAAGAAAAACACAAACCCTTGTTAAAGATTTCATATCAAAAATAGATAGAGATGAAATATATAAAAAGAATAACTTAATTCAGCTAAAGAATACTCAAGTTTTTATAAAAACATTCGATTATATGAACGGAAAATTAATTGTTATTTATAATCCTTCTTTGGAAGTCATGAAAAAACAATTGAACTTCAATAAAGATTTAGATAGTGGATTTGATATTGGATATTCATTAATTTATCATAACACAAAATATTCTTCAGATGAAGTTGTCAAAAATTATTATGACAAAGATATGGTTGAAAGAGCCTTTAAACATATCAAAGGGATATTAAATTTAAGACCCATAAGGGTCTGGTTGAATAATCACATTGAAGGACATATAAAAATATGTTATTTGGCTTATGCCATTCTTTCTCTTATGAATTTTAAGCTAAAGAAATTAAAGATTTCTGCTATTGATGCTTTAAGTTCATTAAAACATGGGTATAAGATAAATTTAAAGGATAATTCGAGTGGTTTTGAATGGAGTATTCATGTTTCACTTGAACCAAAACAACAAAAAATTTTAAGGGCTTTGGGTGTAGTGACCAAAAACTAGGGTAAATTTAAGTAATTAGGTTCCATGCCTGAATACTCTCGCTATATGAAAGTCTTCCTTTTGTTTCTATCAATAATCTATTCATTGATATCGGGATTTCTTTTATCATTTTAATTATAATTTTCTTTGAGGCACTAGCTTTGAAATCTTCTTGCTTATGCTTTCTAAACCCTTCCGGGTGAGGTAGTACACCATTTTGGCCTTTTGATTTTTGTATTCTTAAAAAAATTCTTCGAACCTAGCTCTTACCTCTTTAAATGATTGCTTAGAAAAGTCGAATTGAAGATCTGTTTTGTTGTTAATTGCATTGCATTGCTTATTTAAACCTTCCTTATCAAAATGCTTTAATCCAAGTTTGTCTAACTCTGCTGTTAAAATTTTCTTTGATTCTTCTGCTTTGGATTCATCAGTTAGTATTTCGGCTTCAAAATTGTATCCATAATCTTTTATTTCAACTAATGAAAATTCAATTCCTTTGTATTCATATGTATAAGTCTTTGCCGCATAAATTACTCCGATATTCCATCCTAAGCAACTTAAGAAGTCAATATATTTTTCAGCTTCCTCTGGTTTCATTTCTATTGATATTTCTTTTCTTGCATGTGATGCTGTGAATAATCCATATTTAATGATTACTTCTGGTTGCTTATTTGTGACACGGAACCTTAGATCAACTGGCTCATCTTTTATCTCTGAAAGGTCTTTTGGTATTTTGTCTCTGAAATACATGAATGAAAGCCGATCCTTCTGCTTTTTGAGTTTTCCTTCTTTCTCGAGCAATTTTTTTAATTCTTCAAATTTATTTTTAGATAAATCTCCAATAAATTCTACTTCTGTTTGTTTTGTCATTTTGTTTTTCCTGCCAAAACCAAGGGGATATATCTATTTCCCCAGAGTTTTTTGTATTGATCGGGGGCACCTGTTTGTTGTTTTAAAAAGCCTAAAGCCTTTTTTAAAGCTTCACCGGTCTTGCCTTGTTCTGCCTGAATTCTAAACTGTCTTAAATTGCAAGGTCTTATTTTGTAGTCCTGATCAATGTGTATGAAATTGGTTTCTGGGCAAATGTCGCATTTTCTGTCAAAGCAGATGCACCTTAAAGTTTCAAAATTTCCCTTTTCTGAAGAATATTCGTTAATGCCCCACAGGTAAGATCCTTTTAGTTTTGCATCACTTAATCTGTCCTTAATCAACTCATCAAAAACTCTTTGTTCTTTAGCACTATAGGAAGCAGTTGACATCGATTCGATAAATCTTGGAGTTATTCCCAGATTACTAAAATAATCCAACATTTGAGGGATTTCATTGTCATTAATTCCGGGCATTATCGGGATATTTGCCTTTACAACTTCAATTAATCCACTAAGTCGTGGAAGAGGGGATAGAACCCTGGCTAAATCTGAATTGCCTTTCATTAAATTACTATATTTTTTAGAATCCAGACTTGGAATATGGATATGCATTTCTCTTAACCCTGCTTGAACTAATCTATCTTTATACTTATCAAGAAGATATCCATTTGTTGTTAAGTTAGTCCAAATATCTAATTCTTTGGCTGTATTAAGAATAGCTTCAACACGATCAATTTGCAAAAGTGGTTCTCCTCCAGTGATATCTACTTCCTTGGCTCCGAGTTCTTTTGCAGAAACAATTAGCTCTTTTATCAATGCTGATTCAAGCCCCGATATTGGGCCCCTTTTTGGCTCCCATTCATTATGGCAGTAAGTACAATCATAGTTGCATGCAGAAGTCACAATAAACCTTATTCCTGGTGTTTTAGTCTTCATTACTTCTCCTACCACTCCTAAAACCATCTGGAGAAACTAAACTTTGCATATACTTCATTTGCTCCCAATGGCGATCTGCCAAGGATTTATCTAAAATTCCTCTTTCTTTAAGTATTGTGATTTCCCTTTCATAAGCTCCGAGCTTTGGATCAGGAGTATGGACATACTTGAAAAAGTAATTATCCCATTTTCCAGAATGGGCTGGCAGAGTTATCTGCTTGCTTGGGACGTATTTCCCAGTAGGATCAATCTTTCCCACATCAAGGAAAATACGAAGCAGACGATCGCTTCCATTGGAAATCTTATACCTTAACTTATCCTTGAACTTGTAAAGATGTTGAAGATTATGTGTTAAATCTCCTCTCTTTTCAAGAATAAATGCTGCTGCATAGTTTCCGAAAATATGGTTTGTTAACCAAAGATAGCATTCAAGCTCTGCATGGAATTGGGGATCTTTTTCCGATTGGTGAAAATAAAGCTCTCTTGCCAGACCTGTCCAGTCCTCAATCGGATGCTTGGAAGCAATTCTAAATCCCTCTTCTAATACGGCAGTTTCTATAGAACCAATGTGCTTTCTTGTTTCTGGTTTTAATATCAAATACATTTTTATTTCCTTTTTATCACAAAGCCTATGTAAGGTTTTTTAGCGGGGAACTTGTTGAAAGTTAGATTAGATAGCAATTTCAAAGTCTTTATCTTAATATTATCTGAATCATAAAAATACTCAAAAGACTCCACAAGATTGCCATTCGTTTTTGCTATTAAATTTTCCCAATGCTTTTTATTTAAGAACCTTTCATCCCCATTAATGGCTTCTTCTTGTTTGAAAAAATTGGATGGAATTGAGATTATAACAGTCTTCGCCACAGAGAGTTGGGCATTGATCATGTTGACTATTTGATTATCAGAATAATGCTCTAGAACTCCATGGCTAAATGCTACATCAAAACAATCTTTGGAATCAGAAAGAGAAAGGATGTCCCCTTCTATAAATTTTGGATGCCCTTCAAACTTAATTGCATTATTTTTTGCAAATTTTAAAATCTCCGGATCATTATCTAAGCATGTTAATTCAAATCCACAGTTTGCTAAAGCGATGGAGTTTACGGCGCTCCCACAGCCCGCTTCCAAAATCTTTTTATTTCCAGAATATTTCTTTATTTTATCCAGCAAGGGTTTCTTTTCTATGGACTTCGCCTGAATGTACTCTTTTAATCCGCCATACTTTTTTATTTCTGAAGCATAATACTCTAAAAAATTGTTATTTTTCCTCCATTTAAATGACTTGGCAATGTTCAGAACAGACTTATCGCCAGCAATAAATCTTGGATCTTTTTTAATGTCTCTCAAGACCTTTTCTGTGGCCTTGCCAATTAGATTTCTATAATTTATCTTTGGAATGGTGTCAATAGTCTCTCTGGAAGTTTCAAACCTTGTTAGATTTTCATAGAAAGAGATTCTTCTTTCTCCAGAATCAAATTCTTTAAGCTTTTCAAGATCGTTTTCCCCATAAGTCGCTTTTATAAAGTCATATTCAGTAAATTCCGGAATCATATCTGTGATAATCACTTTTTTATCGCTCAATATTTTCTGAAAAATATAGTCTTTGTCTTGATGGGAAGGCAAAAAAGAAACATATCCGGAATATCCTCCACCTTTCTTAAGTAAATCTATCCCAATTGATACAAAGAGATTAAAAGCATCCTCTTTAGGGGTGGGATCCGTCAAGAATACATCAAATTTCCCAGAAAACTCCTCAGGGATTGTTTTAGTCAGGTCATATTCATAAGCTTTAACATTCAATCCCTCTTCTCCAGCAATTTTATTTATAAAATCAATAAGTTGCTTGTCTATATCAAAAACCACCACCTCTTTTGCTTGATAAGTCAATCCTATCGCTAGAGAGGTAAGATCGTCATCTCCGATAACTGCAATTTTCTTGTTAACCAGATCTTTGCGCAATGCTAAATATGCTGATCTTCTTACTGTCGTTTCTGCGTTTACTGGCCTTTGATCAAATAAGAAAGTAGGAGAAGGCTTTCTTTCATAAATCTCATTCATCTTGTATAGAATTCTTAGAAATCTGCCTGAAATAGGAACAAGTTTGTTTTGACAATGAATGCACTGCGCATCTGAAGCCAAATTTTTAACCGTGGCCTGATCTTTCAGGCATATCTGCCTTTCATTCAACTTTATCTCCCCTGCCAGAACCATTTGATGCAATAATCTTAGAACTCTTCTATCACTGCCTTGAACGTGCCTGACAATCTGCCAGAATGTTGTAGGATTATTTTGGCTTAGGTAAAACAAGATTTTATCATGAGTCTGTTTATAGAACTCTTCCTCTGAGGGATCCTCTATAACAAGATCATAGTTTATTTTTTGGGTCATATTTTATCTCCTTTATTTTAATATCACCCTTCTTAACTCGAAATATCTCTTTAAGCTCCCCTATCAGGAGCTCTTTGCTTGGAAGACTAGCACATGTGAATAAGTCTAGATGCAAATAGCCCCTCTCTGGCCAAGTATGGACTGCCAAATGCGAGCTTGAAAGAAGAAACATTAATGTAGCCCCATAAGGCTCAAAATCATGATTTTGTTCCTTTACAACTCTCAAATTGGTTTTAGCGATGAACTCCCTTATACAAGGCAGGATGGATTCAGAGTTTTTTAGCAAGTCCGGACTTAGATTAAAAATTTCAATTACCTTATGATTCATATGCAAGCCAGACTTATTTTCAGCTCTGACTTTTTTCTCTAATTTTTCTGTTATCTGCATCCAATATAAGGGATAAGATTTTATATATACTTTCTGTGGTGATATTTACAGTTTGTACACAAAATGTGTATTTTAGAAAAATTTATATATTATAGAGTAAACTGATTATAAGGCGATGGAGAACCATGAAAAGGAAAATAGTAAAACACGGAGATAGTACTCTTACTATCTCCTTGCCATCACAATGGGTAAAGGCAAACAGTATTAAGAGCGGGCAATATCTAAACCTCAAATCTTCTCCTCAAGGACTTTTAATCTCTTCTGACGAAATGTCTCCTGAAAGGCTTGAGACTGAAATTACTGGAGACCAAGAATGGTATGTCTATAGGATTTTAAGGCACCTTTATACGCATGGCTATGATGAGATTGTGATAAGGTATTCTACAAAAGAACAGCTGGCCCTAATTCGCAAAGGGCTTGCAAATCTCCAGGGTTTTGAAATAGTGGAGAGTAAATCTGACTATTGTAAGATTAAGTGTCTAACTTCTCTAGAGAGTGAAGAATATGACAATACAGTAATGAGGGTAATGTGGCTTATTCTTTCCCAGTTTGATCATTTTATTGAAGATATAAACAAGAAGAAGCCAGTAATGAATGAAGAAGTAAAGGAAATCTTTAAAACAACACTTAAGCTGAACAACCTTTGCAGACGTTTAATCAATAAAAAGCCACCTTATGACTCTGTAACTTCAAAATATGCTTATAGGTTTCTCACCAGTTTGCTTAACATCTCCGCCTTCATAGTTTATTCAGAAGACTACTTGTCTAAATCAAACAAGATAGACTTGACAGTGCAGGAAAAGGAGCTAGTTGTAAGAACAAGAGACTTCTATCATGAACTTTTAAATGCCTACCAGAATATTAACGTCCAAAAGACCAAAAATTTCTTTGACAAAAGAGAAGAGATGTTTGATAGTGTTCTTGAGATATTAAGGGATAAGAATCCAGTAATAACGCATTACTTCTTAGATATTTTGAAGGAACTTTCTTCAATAGGCAATCTTATTTTAGTCTTAAAACTTAACGAAGAAAGCGAAGATGGGAAATCTTCTTT
>JAHJTO010000074.1 GCA_018829845.1 Nanobdellota archaeon | reverse complement strand
CTATATATAAATATTTCTACTTTATCAATAGAATTTATTTGATATTATTTAAGATTTGGTAGCGACTACCAAAGGAGGAAATCAGCTCTTCGGGAAAAACTATTTTATCGTCTATATAGAATTAGGAAAGTCCCGCGTCGGTAAATTGGGAAGGAAAGGTTTATAAACTAAAGTGGATACGTGTTAACTAAAATGGATACATATAAACTTAAGTTTACCCGGTTGCAGAATGAAATCATCCGATTGATGTGCATTAAGGCAGGAGAAAAACTCAACCAGAGAGAAATTGCAAAAATGCTGAAAGTTTCTCCCACTGCAATATCAAAAGCATTACCCTTAATTGAAAAAGAAGGCTTAATTAAAATTGAAAAGAATAAAAGAATGAACTTAATTCTGGCAAGTTTGGATGGAACAAATCAGAAAGCGCTGCATCTCAAAAGGGCAGAAAATCTTAAAATGTTATGTGAATCCGGCTTAGATTCATATTTAGAAGAATTTTTTCCAGGAGCAACCATAATTTTGTTTGGAAGCTATTCAAGAGGAGATGACACGATAAAATCAGATATAGACGTTGCAATAATCGGACGAAAAGAAAAAGAAATCAATTTAAATGAATATGAAAAAACTCTTCAAAGGAAGATTATTCTTAATTTTTATCCCTCATTTAAGGAGATACATAAACATCTCAAGGAGAATATTTGCAATGGCCTAGTCCTGTCAGGAGGGATTGAATTATGAGGATAATAAGAAAATTTGAAGGATTTATAGAAGATGGAGTTGTTAAAATCCAAAATCCAGACTTGTCCAGGGCGAAATTTCTCATTCAAGAATCAGAGAATGGGTATCTTTTTCTTAAGGAATTAATTGAAAAATTTCCTATAAACTATGAAAATGCAAACAGCGTTGTCAAACTTTGTTATGATATAATAATGGAGCTTATTAGGGCAAAAATGCTCAAGGCAGGTTTTAATGCATCAGGCCAAGGAGCTCATGAGGCAGAGGTATCATATTTAAGAAAATTAAATTTTGATGACAAGGATATTCAAACTGCGGACCAATTGAGATATTTCAGGAATGGAATAACTTACTATGGAAAGATTTTGGATAAAGAATATGCAGAAGAGGTTCTGAAATTTCTGGATAAAATTAGAAAGAAATTATTAGAGTGATTATACTAAGGAAACTGACGGGGATTTCAATCCCTATCAATTTCCCTATTTCTGCATAGTCGCAGATTAGAAGTAGTGCCCCTAAAATTCTCGTCTTGCTATTCCAGGAAATAAGCCTGTGAATGTCCCTGCAATCAAACCAAGAAATAAGGCAAGGAATATTTCAAAGAGCATTATTTTTAGTATTTTTTACAAGTTTAAATAGTCTTAATATAATACTTTTTTTATGTTCAAGGACAGGAGAGATGCCGGCAAGAGATTAGGAAAGGCTCTAAAAGAATATAAAAATAAAAGGGCGCTTGTGTTGGCTATTCCACGAGGAGGAACAGAAGTTGGTTTTCAAGTTGCTAAATACTTGAATGGAGAATTTTCCTTACTAATTTCGAGAAAGCTTCCTTATCCTACAAATCCTGAAGCAGGGTTTGGAGCAATTGCTGAGGATGGAAGTATATTCATTTCTAAAGATGCTGCAAAATTTCTCTCGAAAAAAGAAATTGAGGAGATAAAAAAAGAGCAAATAAAAGAAATCAAGAGGAGAATTGAAGTCTTACGCAATGGTAAAAAATTACCAGAAATTTCTGGCAGAATAGTAATACTAATTGATGATGGTTTGGCTATGGGAAGCACAATGAAGGCCTCCATTACATTATGTAAAAAGAAAAAAGCAAAGAAAATTGTTGTGGCGGCACCCATTGCAGGAATTGATGTTTTTGAAGAATTTGAGAAAATCGCGGATAAAACTGTTATTTTAGAGAAGCCTCAAGTATTCAGAGCGGTAGCAGATGCCTATGAAAACTGGTATGACGTGAGCGATGAGGAAGTAATTAGAATTATGAATGAATGGGAAAAGAAGGGAATTTAATTTATAAACAATAAGAATATCCTAAAACTATGTCTTTAATGAAGAAACCCCAAAGAGCGTGCGTGACAGAAAAATGCAATAGTGCTTTGGATAAAGTTGTTCAGATAATCCTTCCCTATGAATTTGTTCATTTTTTAAACAGGCAATTGATTAAAAAATGCTATATTTATCTGAATATTTGGAGCATTATTCATTTTTGTTTGGGGGCCATTTTCTTTCTGATTTGGAGCAGTTTTTTCAGCAATTTGCCTCTTGGATTTTTTATCTGGCTTTTACTTCACACAATATGGGAAATTACTGAATTCTTATTGGCCTTAAAGGGACTCTATCCCACGTTATTCAGTGAAGAATTTGTTGATATAATTTGGGATACTATCATCAGTTTGTTAGGATATGCCCTGCCTTGGATGCTGTTTGTTTTATGGAGATAATTCCCAGATGCCGCTTGTATCCACATTTTCATTTTGGAAAGCCCGCAAAGGTCCCGGCGGACACACCAAGCAATAAAGCAAGGAAAATTTCCAGCATCATATGTGCTTTATGGAACCTTGCTTTATAGGTTTATCGTCGGTTAATTTGACTTTTTCTTGGATTTTACTTATCTATGCCTCTTCACCAAACATTCTTAATATTTTGTTGAAGCTGTGTTGCATGATTAGTTCTATTTTGAGTATAAATTGATAATTTTTACAAAGGCTTTGTTCTTTTTCAGGAGAAAAGCCACTTTATTTCTATCTTTTGATTCCACCATTATAACACCATTGTTAATTTTTTTATGTTTGATAGTATCCAGCAATCCTTTCCTTTTGTAGAAATAACCCCCCTTATTTGAATGGTCATTATATCCGTATAATGCCCTATGAACTGCTGTCCTTCTTTCCATTGGAAGGTCTTTTAGTCCATAACTAATTATGCTGATCTCTTTCATGATAATCTTAGAAAAACGAAATACTTAAATATATCTACTGATGTAGATGTATCAGTATGAAAAAGAGGAAAAAGAAATATATAGACACCCGAGATTGGCCGGAATATAATAATGAGCTCATAATGCGGGGCTATTTCTACATCAACCCCGAATTTTTATTAAAATGGAATGATGAATTAAAGCAAATGAACGCTGGAAAAGTAGGAGAGCCTTATTTTTATCCAGAGTCAATGGTGAGATTTCTTGCAGTTTTACACTGCAAGGGAAATGATTATAGAGCATTAGAAGGAATGATGGAGGCATTATCTGAAAATCATAAATTTCAATTTCCAGTAATAAGCTATAGCCAGATTTGTCGTCGCATAAATGCTTTAGATATAGATTTCAAGATACTTGAAGAGGACATGAGGGATTATCTTGAAGTTGGCGTTGATGGCTCTGGAGAAAAATCCACTAAAAGAGGAGGGTGGATGAGAGAAAAATGGAAGGTTAAGAAGGGTTGGATTAAGGTGGTAATAATGGGTTGTAAAAATAAGAAAAATAAAAAATATGTTATAGATATTCGAGTTGGAACTGAAAATTTAAATGAAAGAAAAATTGCGAGAGATATGATAATAAAAAACCATAACAACATTAAGAAATTTGATGCTGATGGATTGCATGATTGCAAGGCAACATTCAATCTTTGTGAGAAATATAATATTCCCACTGCAATAAAAATAAGAAAAAATGCTTCCGTAACAACAAGAAAATCTTCAAGAAGAAAAGAAGAGGTTAAAATTTTCAAGGGGATGCCATATGAAGAATGGACAAGAGAAAAAAGATATGGGAACAGATGGCCAATCACAGAAGGGATATTTTCAGGAAGTAAAAGAGTATTCGGAGAGTATGTCAGTGCAACAAAGAAAAGAAACATGTATCATGAAGTTAAACTAAAATTCTGGGCTTATAACTTACTCCAAGGAATTACTTGACCTAAACTTTTGCAAATTATAGGTTCAAAAAACGCAAAAGTTCAGAGGATACCTAACATCGGCGAAGGCCATGTTAATTTTTAGGATTCATGCAACACAGCT
>JAHJTO010000073.1 GCA_018829845.1 Nanobdellota archaeon | reverse complement strand
CCGCCTTCAATCCAACATTTCCTAATTCTGTCAGGACTGCACCAGGCATAAGGTCTGTTGGACCTTCTTGAATTACTATGTCTGCTTTGGCATTTTGTCCGGTCTTTGCCTTGGCAGGATATTTATTTTCAGAAAGTATTGTGGCAAGGTCATAAGCATCCTCATCAGAGATTAGAAGTGCCGGACTTTCTGTGACGTATTTTGAAATTTCTTTTATTCCTTCTCTCTTTGAACCCTCTATGGCCCTTAATGCAACATTTTTCTTTACAAATTTAACATCTGCCTTTCCTCTCAAATTCTTTCTTATTGCCTGAAGTTGATGGGATAAGAGATTGAATGTTGTAGCAACAACAAGGGTCTTTTTAGAATCTATAAGTTTGGATAATTCCTTCACTGTCTGGATCTTCTTCTCTGAGATCTGATGCCCTTTCTTTTGTAATTTATTATTTACCATTTTATTTGACCCCTACCCTGATTGGCTTTGACATAGTCAATTTGACCATTACAGATCTAATGTTATCTTTCTTCCTAGGCAATGAATTCATTATTGCATTGAATGCAGAATCAAGATTCTCAATTATTTCTTCATCTTTCATGCTTTCTTTCCCAATAGAAACCTTGAAACTAAGCTCTTTTGCTTTCAAGCTAACTGACTTTCTGAATTTGTCTACCGTTCCCTTGATTATGCTTCCATCCTCCTTCATTACTACTCCCCCAATCTTAGGGTTTGGCATTTTTCCCAAAGGTCCGAGAATCTTACCAAATATAGATGCTACAGACGGCATTAGTGATGCTGCTGAAATGAAAAAATCATAATCTTTTGAGATATTTTTTATTTGTTTCTTATCTATCGAAGTTAGTTCAGCTTTGGTTATTGTTCTGTCCACAAGGTCGTTCTTTGATTCCAAGAATCCGCATATTTTATTTTCCTTGAAAGCATGTGGGAAGCTGAAGAATGCAGTAACCGGCTCTTTTCTTAAATCAATTTCAGTGAGATTTACAATTAAATCAAAGCTTTGAACAAAATTCTTTTTATCTTCCTGTCTTAGTTTAGTTATTGCTTCTTGGAATTTCTGTTTCATAATTTCCTCCTACCTGCCAAAGCAAAGTAGTAATTACGGTAATTTTCTATCAGAAAAGATGTTTTTAAATGTTTCTCCGAATCCAGCCTATTCGCTTTTTTCAAGCTCTTCAAGATACTCTTTTATTCTTGCAGTGATTGAAGGAACCAAAAAATTCACTATCTTCTCATCAAAAAGCCTTGAGAGCGAAGAATGTTCTGCGATTCTGTATTTATTCTCAAATTTTTCAGCAAGCATAAGGTCTTTCAGCCTTCTAAGCTGTCTTCTCAGGTTTGATTCTGCTATGCCTTTCTCTTCGCAACTTGCGGCCTTTCTTGATTCTATTACTCTTTTCTTTATATCCCCAATGTCAAGCTGCTCTTTTTTCTTCTGAGCTTCTATGAGTACAAGAAGAATATCTACAATCACATCCCTATTGTCTGAAGTCTGAAGTAAACCCAGGCTTAGACAGATCTTTTTTGCCAGTTCCCTTTTCCCTAATTTGTACGGGGTCTCATATTTCCTCAAGGTTATCTCTGCCAGTGGCTTTTCTTCCATATTGGAAGAAAGTGCAACAATCTTTATAAATCTCTTGCAGTCATTTACTAAAATGGAACTAGTGGCATTATTATCTTCAGGAAAAGGGACATGGGGCCAAGTCTCAGGTTTAATAAAACAAGGGGACTGGGAAAAGATAATCCTGGTAGGGGATGCATTTTCAAAAAATTTCACATCGGAGAAAAAATTTGAATTTGTTCAGATTGATTTCACAAAAGGACTTAAGGAACTCCAAGGGGAGCTTTCTGGAAAATTAAAGGGAAAGATTGATGGCCTTGAAGTTGCTCTGAGCATAGCATCTGGTTCTGGAAAAGAGCACATGGCCCTTATTTCCTCACTCATTAATCTACCTGTTGGGATAAAATTCACTGCTTTGACGAAAGATGGAATAATTTACTTCTAAAATTCTAGAGAGGATCATCAAAAATCATTATTTTACCCTTCGCCTCTTCAGCAGACTTTTGTTCAATGGCGGGTTTAATTGGAATTACTTTGAAATCCGTGTTCAATAATTCTGAAAGTCTTTCTCTCTCATTGTTTTCACGGAAAATTGTCTCTAAAACCTCTTTATAGGATTTTGCAAAGTTTTGGAAATATCGAGGGTAATCCGGACATTTTATACCAAGGAAATCTTCAATTACCCTGTCCCCTCCATCATATAATCCATATTCCTTTCCATTGAATTTTTTCTTCCCCCTATCCTTAAATAAAAGATTTCTATTCTTAATCTTCCCATTTGCAAGATTGCTGAATTGCTCCCCCATATATTCAAAAATTTGCTCGTTGTTCTCAAAACTCAATTTTCTCTTTAGAATCTCTCTCATAAGATCAACATCAAATGTACATTTATTACCCTTTGACAATCCAAAGCCAGAATATATCAACTTTCCATCCACAAGGGCGACGGCCCTCTTTCCTGAGGAAAGGCAGCTCCCCTTTCCATATTCAAATGCAAGATTTTCATCTAAAAGTTTTCCAGGATTTTTTAAATAAAGAAATTTGTTTGAATGGTTTATCTGTTCAGTTTCATCCAAAATTTCATTTGTTCTGTCAAGATACTTATGACGATTTTCTCTAGACTCAAAAAGGCCGATGCCATATTCCATTTTGGCTATGTAATCAAATTTACGCAATTTAGAATTCATTTCAAATCTTTTCTCATCATCCTTAGACGGATCCTTATTTTCATTTACCCCTTTTCTTGCGAGAGCCAAAAATCTTTCCATGTCTGAAGCAGTCTGAGAAATATATCCTTCCAGGGTCTGATATGAATCAAGCTTGTCATCCAAGGTTTCAAAGGAGAGATGTTTTTTCATATTATTTGAATTAAGCATATGATCGAATTCTTTGATTAAAAAGAGGGGATAAACAAGGCTTACATCATTAAATATTCCATTCTTGCTTCTAAGTCTCAAAAGACTTTTTTTATATTCAGAAATTTTAAATTCACCTTTATTATATCCTCGATTATATCTTCCCCTAAGAGTATTATTTTTCAAAAAATATTTTTTCTCCCAATATTCTTTCATAATATTTCCCCCAGGACTTGTACATATTGTCTCAGGAGATCTTCCAACAAAAAGTGCCTTTGACAATATTTTTCTCTCATTGCTTTTTCCGGCCTGAAGCATGACATCCCCGTCCATAGAACAATAATAAATTGTCTTTTCCATTTCCTTAACAAAGCCTGCTTCTCCTAACTTTGTTTTTAGTTCTAATACTGCATAAGGCATGGACTTTGTGAATTTTATTCCCTCCATTCTGGCATGGGTTTCAAGTTTATTGTTCTCGAAAATATTTGCCAAAAGAAATTTGTAAGTATATATATCCAAACTTATCCTTCCCTTAACTATCATATTTTTTAAACCCTGAACTGACTTGAATGCAGGTTTTGTTTTATCTGCTCCGGGAAGATATTCCCCTTCTCCAAGATCCCTCAATTTCGGATTGTCAAATGCGAATAGATTATATCCAAAAAGTTTAAGGGGGTCCTCTCTCTTTATTATATCATTTACTTCTCTTACTACTCTCTTGGTGCTTTCTTTAGGATGTATAATCTCGTTGGAATTTCCTCTTACACTTATCAATTTACATCCCCAAAGTCCTTTTTTATCTGGATGTACGAGAGTCGTAACGAGATATTTTTTATCCTTCCCAAAATTAATAATCACGTTGCTTATTCTTTCCTTTTCAGGATCAGTATAATCAACAGTTTCAATATCTAATGAGCATCCATTATCTTCAATCAAATCCTCTAACCCTATCTGTCTTCGAACATCATGTTCAGAGGGAAGGACTACAGAGCCTTTCCATTCATCAATATTCACCAATGTAAATGGGGGGTAGAAGAATCTCAATTGCTGGGAGAAAAAAGACTTATTTTTTTCCACCCCCTTTATCCTCTGCTTGTCCAAGAACATGTCGGGCAGCCTTTCCCTTTCCTTCGGTTTTTTCCTGTTATTTGTTATTGCCCAGATTATCTCTTTATCTCCATAAAAAGGTCTTTTTTCAAATTCAAAGTTAGGATATTCTGCAGAAAACTTCTCAATAAGCGAAGGAACTTCCCGGGATTTTTGCTCCATTGATGGAACAATATACTTTATGGGTTGGATAATTGTTTTTGATTTTCCCTTTTTTGCAACAGTGTCCCACTCTCTCAAATAAATTTTTACACCATTTCCATGCTGAACATTCGCAGGCTCGGTGTAAACGATATAATTGATAATCGACATTTCCCCTCTTTTCAACTTCAACATTCTGTTAACAAGAACCTATTTAAATAATTATTCGTAGTAGGATGCAATGAAGATACTCATTTTTACTGACGTCCATGGGGATTCTGAAATTATTTCAAGGCTGTTGCTTAAGGTCAAAAAAGAAAAGCCAGATGCGATAATATGTGCCGGAGACATAACCAATTTTGGATTTGGAATAAAATCAATACTGAAACGGCTTGATTCTGTCAATATCCCTCTTTTTATAATCCCAGGAAATCATGAAACCGATGAAGAAATAGTGATATACGGTCAGGGCATGAAAAACATTCAAAGCATCCATCTCAAGCCAGCGATGTTCCATTCCCTGTATATTGTGGGGTGTGGCGGTGGAGGATTCACCCAGCAACATGCAGAATTCGAAATGTCTGAAAAGAAATTTGCAGATTCAATGAAGAAAGTGAAGATGAAAGATCACAAATACAAAACAATCTTGGTTACGCATCAGCCACCCTATAAAACTCTTCTTGATCTAGTTTATGGGGATCATTCAGGAAGCACGTCAATAAGAAAATTCATACAGCAGCATCAGCCGGATTACTGCATAACTGGCCATATTCATGAGAATGAAGGAAAGCAGGACAAGATAGGGAAGACAATAATCATAAATCCTGGCCCTCTTGGAAAGATAATAGAAATTTAGGTTTCATCAAGAATAATTCTCTTATCAAAGCTTCCTCTTTTTTCGGCCTTTTCCTTTCTCAAATTCTCAACATCTTCCATGCCCCATTCCTTGGATTTGCATATCAAATTTAAGACTTCGAAAATATCTGCCATTTCTTCTTTATTTTCATCTTTTAAAAATTCATTAACCTCTTCAAGAAGTTTTTCTCTTAACTTGATTTTATATTCGCCCTCAGAAGCCACATGTGTAATCGCGTATTCATTCTTGCTATTTATTATATCAATGATTTTATCTCTTATGAGTTTGTTGTGTTTCATTTTTTCTCAACATTTCCTAATTTTCATATCCTTCTTTGATTTTCCAAGCAAAACAACTCTTGAATCTATTTTCTCATCAAGGATTTTCAAGCCAGTGATCTTTGCAAGCTTCTTAGAAAAATCCCTTATCTCCTCGTGGAAGAGCATGTCTTCATACTTTAATCTTTGTCTTGAAAAACCAACAGCCATATAGCTTTTTATTTCAACAAAATCCGGCTTTCCAGTATTTACTATTTTTGCATATCCCTCAAGATCTTTATCATTGTAACCCTTGACTATTGTAAATCTGAAGACCTTTCTTGTTTTTAACTTTGGAAA
The DNA here is from genome assembly GCA_018829845.1 of Nanobdellota archaeon. Lineage (GTDB taxonomy): Archaea > Nanobdellota > Nanobdellia > Pacearchaeales > JAHJTO01 > JAHJTO01. Next base: position 2,405 of record JAHJTO010000073.1, on the reverse strand, counting down.
TAATTTTACAGTTTCATTGAAGACCCTCCATCCATTCTTTACCGTAGATCTTGTCATCTTTTTAAAAAGATCCTCATTAGGAGCATTGACTGAAAGATAAAGTTGCGTTGGAAGTTGTTTTTTTCTCGCCAATTCTTTCAACTTTTTAGGATTCATCCCATTTGTAACAACAAAAGATGTCTTTCCTTTTTTTCTCAGCAAAGAGATTAATTCTCCGAGATAAGGATAAAGTGTCGGCTCCCCGGAAAGTGAGATTGCAAATTGATTTGGCTCCTGTGATTTCAAAAATTTTTCTTTGCTTACTTTTAAATTTCCCTTAAAACCCATCAATAATTTTCTTTGAGCCTCTATGCATCCATTTATTACATCCCCTGGCTTGTCTGCTTCCTTTTTCGGAATTTCTTTTCCCACAGTATATTCAACAGGACGCCAGCAATGCAGACAGAGATTGTGACAGAATTCCACAGACGTAGATAGCTGGCAGCATCTAGATGAATCAATCCCATAGAACTGGCCCTTGTAACATTCTCCTTCTCCTCTAAGGTTCTTTTTGCACCAAAGACAAACTTTCACAGCAGAATGTTTTCCAACAAATTTATACCCTTGTTTTTCAAGTGCTCCTATGATCTTTTTAGGTATCATAACTATATCTTGGATGGAGAATATATAAATTCAATGTAGAAATATGATCAAAAACGCTTTTGTCATGATAGAAACTTTTTCAAGTTTCTTAATATAATAAAAAAATAAAAAATAAAAAGATTTGATGAGAAATTACTTCCTCCTTGATTTCTTCTTAGCTGGCTTTTTATTTTTCTTCACTATCTTCTTAGCCATCTTTTTCTTTTTCACTTTGGGTCACCTCTTGATAATTGTAGTCATCCATCATTTATATACCCTTTTCTTTTTTAGAAATTTTTCAAATTTTTAATTCTTAAGAACATTTTTTCCATCGATGGTTTTTTAGATAAAAAATCAATAAATTTTTTATAAAATTTCTATTAAACTAATTCTGCTTTGAAATCAAGATTTGTTGCGATGTTCGATAGATATTTATTCATGCCACCATTCTTCATATTAATGTATTCAGCGGCCATTTGAAAATTGTTTATTCTTACAATTTTGTTTTCTAAACTTTGGATTCCCAGGTCTCCTTCCAAAGTTTTATTATTCACCTCATAGGCTATTGATTGAATATCGAGTGGAGTTCCACTAAGAAAATTCTGAATAGTGGGTTTTAAATTTCTTTTCTTGATACTGTAAATTTCATTGAGTGGAATAAAATCTATGATCATCTCTCCAGAAGACTGTATCAATTTTGGGTAATTCTGCGTGCCTCTCTGAACGGTCCATCCAGGAGGACCAGCAACACGGGCCATTGGATTTTGAACAATAAAATCATAATCTTTCAGAATATGATCTGTTCCATAGATTTGGTTTGCAAGAGTTTGATAAACAAAACCCCCTATTATCCAAATATTTCCATTGAAAGAATTCGCTCCCACGATCATCAGCGCCCTCTCAAAAGATTTATCATTCTTAAGGGCATTTCCAAGAATGGTGCATAATTCTTTTTTGTTCAGAGCCATTTTAATCAATTTAATTCCTAAAAGAAGTTTATAAATTTATAGAAGAATTTTCAAAAGGAGGCTGATTGTTAAGGATTGGTTCCTTACATGGACCTGTCGTATACTCCGTCATCATGGCATCTTCGAAGGCATCCAATTATTTTATCCCCATAAGCATTTCTCATCGCTGGTTTATATATTTTGTCGAGATTGATTGGATATACGGGAAAAAATTTTAGTGTAATATTTTCAAGCTTGTAGATGAATCAATTAATTTCTTTAAATCATTTAGCTCCATAGGTTCATAATTTGTTTTTTCAACACTTATATTTATTCCATTTAAGCTTTCTTTTTCATGAATATGCCCGTGAATATTGACAAAACCTCTGGGTACCTCTTCTTTTGGCAAGGGATTATGACTAAAAATTAAATTACTTATTTCTAAACTTCCCTTAACTATTAAGAAACCAGCACATCTAACTGCTTTATGGTCATGGTTTCCTCTTAATAAGATTATATTGCCATTTAATTTATCTCTTAAATTCTTCACTTCTTCAGCACTACCTAATGCAAAATCCCCCAAATGAATCACGAGGTCGTCTTTTCTCACTTTTTTATTCCATCTTTTAATAATCTCTTCATTCATCTCTTCTATGGTATTAAATGGTCTGCTAGCATATTTGATAATATTCTCATGAGTGAACTACCATAACCTAACACTTTCATGTCGAGGTTATGGCTTCTGACTTCATAGATGCACCTTGCTGAACAAACTGCCCAGTATTGGATGCTTTCTCCATCGAGGCAAGTTCCTTACCTCTAGCCAATATATTTATT
>JAHJTO010000010.1 GCA_018829845.1 Nanobdellota archaeon | reverse complement strand
GCAATAAATATATTGGCTAGAGGTAAGGAACTTGCCTCGATGGAGAAAGCATCCAATACTGGGCAGTTTGTTCAGCAAGGTGCATCTATGAAGTCAGAAGCCATAACCTCGACATGAAAGTGTTAGGTTATGGTAGTTCACCTAGAGATCATTTAACATGTATCAAAGCAGCCTTTGTTCCAGTAAATTGCTCAAAATATTTGACTGCTTTCGGAGAACTTCCCTGGACAAGTCTTGAACTGCTTTTTTCAAGCATTTCCAATGCCTCGGGAGGCATTCTCAGAGAATCTGATTGTCCTATGCCGACAACTATGACTTCGGGATTATCTGCAAGAAGAATTCTCATTTCATTGAGGCTTATGGCCCTAAGTGTGCCATATTTTCTCATTATCTCATCCTGATCTCTTCTCATAACTTCTCCTCTGGCAGTTATGATTATATCTTCTTGATGAATTTTTCCTTTATATTTGACCCATCCGAATCCAGTGGCCATAACATCTCTGCTTATTGTCATATTCTTCTGTTGCCCTCTTTTCTATGCAGAATATATGCTTTAGTCGTTTAAGAAGTTTATTGTGATACTGGGAAACATGGCCCTTATTTTTTGTTTCCGGTATGACTGGAACATAAAGATTGTTCCTTATCATAATTTGATTATTTTTTAAGAAGCTTAATCAGGATTGGAACCACTGATCTAGAATCAGCCCTTCTTCCAGAGGCCTTTACAACTTCTCCTATCAAGAAGTTCAATGATTTCTTTTCTCCTTTTTTGTAGTCTGAAACGGCCGCAGGATTCTTTTCAATAACCTCTTTGCAGATTTTGTCTATTTCGGATTTATCCTCAATTTTCTCAAATTCTTTCATTTGGGAAGGATCGAATGATGATGGGATGAAATCATTAAGCATTCTTTTTGCTGCAAGCTCTGTGATTTTTTTACTTTCAATCATATTCAATAACTTTACAAAATGTTCTGGATTGACATATACTTCATGAAGGGATTTTTTATTGTAATTCAGAATTCTAAGAAGCTCTATTGTGACCCATGTTGAAACAAGCTTTACATTTTTAATCTTCTCAATGATCTTCTCAAAGAAATTTGCAATATCTATGTTTGATGTGAGGATAGACGCAGTGTAATCATCAAGTTTATACTCTTTGATGAATCTTTCAACCTTTTTATGAGGAAGTTCAGGCAATTTCTTTTTTATATCTTCTATTCTCTTTTTATTGATTTCCATTGTTGGAAGATCTGGATCTGGAATGAATCTATAATCTGCAGCTTCCTCTTTTGATCTCATTGAGATTGTTATGCCTTGCTCATCACTATATGTTCTTGTTTCTTTCACAATTCTCTTGTCTTCTTCTAATAGTCTTGACTGTCTTTTTATTTCATAGTCTATCGCCTTTTTTATGGAATCTATAGAATTAAGATTTTTTACCTCAACTCGGTTGCCCTGTCTTTTGCCCATTGAAACTGAAACATTGACGTCTGCTTTTATTCCTGCATCTGGATCTACTGCTTTTATGTAGCTAAGGGTAAGAAGAAGATTATTCAACCATTCTGCAACTTGATCTGCGGATAAAAAACCAGGATCAGTAACTATCTCAATCAATGGCATTCCTGATCTGTTATAATCCACATTGCCACTAACTGGGTCCCACTTTGCTGGATCTTCTTCCAAATGAGCCTCTGTTATTCCTATGCCTAGAAAATTTCCGTGTTCTGCTACCGGGATGGAATATGCTCCGGAAATGGTATTCTGATATCCTTTTGGCATATCTGGCCAGTTGTAATGCTTTCTTTGCCACATGAATTTATTATTTACCTTACATCCGAGCATGAGAGAAATTGCAATGACCTTATCCATTGCTTCTGAGTTTGGAAGCATGGGTTTACTCCCAGGCATCCCGGTACATATTGGGCAGATATTGGTATTTGCAATGGCGGTTTTATAATTTGTAGGACATAGGCAAAATAGTTTCTCTTTTGTTGTCAGATATCCATGGATTTCTAAGCCTATTTTAGGCATGATCTTTGGCATGCTTAGGAATTCTCCCTGTTAGATTGAATTTCTGGCATTGAAAAAATCTTTTGATTTTTAACCATATTCTATATAGAAAATCAAAGTTTTTAAACTTGTTTTGTCTTTATAATACTATCAAATAAGGGGGAGAATGGCATACTCTGATAAAGAACTGATAAAGATTTTGAAATGCAAGAAGGAAGAATTGGAAATGTTTAAGAGGGTTCAAAAGGATGCATTGAAAGAAGCTCAAAAAATCAAGAAACATTTCTTTCAAAAGGAAATAAGAATTCTTGGAATTTCTGGAGCAACCAGAAGGGCAGATGATTGTCCGCATAGTGATTCTCATACTGACTGGCTTTTGGAAAAATCCATGGAGCATTGTAAAAAATTAGGCGCTAAAATTGAAATCGTAAAGCTGTGGGATTATAACATTCAACCTTGTAAGGGATGCTACAGCACAGCAAATGCACAATGTCATTACAAATGCTCCTGTTATCCGGAAGGAACGGAATATGCTGATGATATGACTGAAAAGATTTATGATAAGATTATGTGGGCAGATGCTATAATCTTTGCAACTCCAACTCACAACTTTAAAATTTCTTCTCCAATGTCTTTGTTCTTGGACAGATGCATAAGCATGGATGGATCATTGACCCCTGCAAATCCAAACCATATGAAGGACAAGATTCTTAATATTAAACATACAAAATTCGTTGAATTAACTGCGGGGAGAGAATTCGGTTCTGGATTTTTGAGAAGGTTTACTGGAAAAACTGCAGGAGTTATAGCAACAGGTCATGAGATTGGATTGAGCATGGCAATTTCTTCATTATACATGACATTAACACATTTCGGAATGGTTTTTCCACCTTTCAGCAATATGTATGCAACAGGAGACTATTGTCAGGGGCTTTATGCTGATGAGAAGATCATAAGAAATTCATGCCATGAAGAAGATGCAAAACAACTTGCTGAGAATGTTTTCAATATGGCAAAATCTTTGAAAGAAAATCCTAAAATCTGGTGGGAATATAGCGGAAAGGCTAATTAGAATTTTTCTTCTAAATTTTTGATATGTTCTTTTCTTAAACTTTTCTTAACTCTTTTTGGAATTTTTATTAAAAGTTCATAGTCATAATAATTCCAATCCTTGGGAGCCTTATTCCCATCAGGATTCATAAATGTCATGCCCAGTTCATCCCTTAATGTCTCATCTTGTTTAAAACTCTTGAAACATTGTACTATTCCGGATAATAGCGATTGACTTATTCTTACATGATGTTCTTTTGGAATTTTTTTATAGAACTTGTCTCCTGTAATCTTTATTTTTACGGGAAATTCTTCATCATCTATTGAATATCTTACTGTGTAATTGAGGATATGGATCTGTCCAAGGTATTTGTCAGACCTTTTCTTTAATTCAAAATCTGCAGAGACATATGCCATCATTTATTCAAATGAATTTCAAATATATAAACTTTCTTATTTTAATCATTTTAAAGTAGTGATAGTATTAATCTAAGATTGTTGGGAAATGTTTAAAATGTAGGATTTCCAAAGAAGCAATATGGTAAGCAAGGTAAATGCATCACATATCTTGATGAAGACTGAGGGAGAGTGTTACATGGCTCTTAAGGCATTGAGAGAGGGAAAGAGTTTTGAAGAAGTGGCCAAGGAAAAATCGCTTTGTCCATCAAAGAGGAAGGGCGGAAGCCTTGGATGGTTCGGAAGGGGAATGATGGTCAAGGAATTTGAAGAGGCCTGCTTCAATAGTAAGAAAGGACAGATAATGGGCCCTGTAAAAACACAGTTCGGATATCACATCATAAGAATTGACGATACTCAATAAAAATGAAAAGATTAGTGAGAGATATAATTAATGTAAGGGATCTTCCGAAAGAGTATTTTGATTTTGTTGTGGATAACTCCCAAGAATTCTATAAAGAAATAAGATCTGGAGATGATAGAAGCTATAAGCATCTTCTTGAGGGATGGAATGTTGCGCCAATATTCACCCAGGAAAGCACAAGGACTCATGATAGTTTTCTAGATGCCCTATTAAAAATGGGGGCAAGGCATGACATTGGAATTTCTGACCCAAAGGCATCATCCTTGGAAAAGGGAGAAAGTCTTAGGCACACAATAGACACTTATGTCGGATATGGATCTCATTTTCTTGTTATGAGGGATGGGAGAGAAGGGGCTCCAAAGTGGGCAAGAATCTCTGCCCTGAGAAGTCTTTCAAAAAGAGTTAGACAATTTGCTAGCAAACACCACACCTATCCCACAAATCTTTCCCTACCATTTATTTTCAATGGGGGAGATGGAAGCCACAACCATCCTTCCCAACTTCTTTTGGATTGTTCAACGATGAAACATGAACTTGGAAGATATGAAAATCTTGATGTGGCCATAATGAATGATTTGGGAGCGTCAAGAGTATTTGCCTCCCAGGCCGATGCTTCGGCCCTTCTTGGATGGAAACTTCATCTTTATGCATTGCCGGGGGCAGAGATGAAAGAAAGGGAAAGAAAAAGATTAGAAGATACTCGAACCCAATTCAAAATGTATTCTTCATTTGAGGATTTTTCAAAATGTTTTCCAAATATAGATGCACTTTATATCCATAGATATCAAAAGAATCTTAGGTCAAAGGAAGAAATAAATGAAGTTAAATGCCATCCTATAACTCTTGAACTTTTGGAGAAGACAGGATTTAACAAAAAGGGAATAATCCTCCATGCTCGCCCGGTTGATAAGGACATTAAGGAATTAGGGGATGATTTGAATGATCACCCATACAATCTAAGTGATATACAATCTGATTTCGGGGTTCCAACCCGTATGGCCATGGCACATTATGTTATAAACAATAATCTCTTCTCTCTTGAAGGAATTATAAAATCTCTTGATCCAAGGGATTTTTCATATGTCCGGGAGGATTTATCCAGAGGAAACATAAAACCAAAGACTGGAACAGATTATACTACTGCCTACATAAAACAGGGATACGTAATTGACCATATTCCTCGGGGATGTGGATCAATAATGCAGTCGACCATTAACATGCTTCTTCCTGATGTAACAATGATTCTTTCAAGCAATGTCAAGGGAAATGATTATTCGAGCAGCAAGGATGTAATCAAAATACATGGAAATTTTGATTGGGACCATAGACTATCAAATCTGGTTGCATTGTTCACCGATCCTTCTGCAAAGAAGAGTTGTAGAATTTCACGATTCGAAGATGGAAAGAGAATTGATAAATGGGCATTCAGAGAATATGATTCAAATGATTCCTGTGTGAATGCCAAGTGCATAACTTCTCCAAAATACAATGAGAAGATAAAATTCAGTCTTTCTGGAAGATCAGATGGTTTGAAAGAATGTTCTTACTGTGACACCATTCAATAAATATATAATCCCCTACATCTCTGATATATCGTGGATTTTAAAAAAGAAACCGCAAGGGATTTGATTTCATTTGGATCATTGATATTCTTTATAATAATTCTTGCAAGAGCAAGTATAGGGCCATATTGGGATTTTTTTTATCAAATGACTTTAGCATTAGGTATTCTTTTTATATTTTCATTTTTATTTAAAAAATCTGATATGTACGCTGCAAGAAGTTTGATTATCTTGGTTTTTACTTCCATATTTTACAAAGATTCCGGATTCACTGCTTTTGTGATACTCATATGGGCATTAATCATTATTTCTTTAATTTATTTGGATGTTAAGATAAAAGAAATAGTCCAAGGGATAGTTCTCGGAGCATTTTCATCCGCCGTGGCTTATTTTATTATTTCAATGATCTAAATGCATTCTCAAAATTCTTTATTTTTTCCCTGGTATGCCCAAGTTTTTTATTACTCTCTTTAATAAGAAAATCAAGATAGGTCTCATCAACCATGACTTTTCCTTTGGAGGTTATTGGGGCAGCTAGAATTTCCGTTGAAATAAGCTCGGCCATGACCTTTTCTGGCTTTATGCTTATTATTCCAGATTTTTTCCATCCACTCTGTCTTGCAGAATTCACAAGATCATTTGCATGTTCTATAGATTTACATGCAACATGCATAATGCAGGGCTCTTCCTTAAGATACATCAAATCAGTTGCTCTTTTATCTAATTTTATTGCAGTGGTTATTTGGCCAACTGATGCTTTTTTGTGGGTTACAAAAATAAAAACATTTTCCTGTTTTTCTCCGGTTTCTCTCATGAGAATTATTCTTCCTGCACAGGAAGAAGTAGTATAGTAGTTAGGATTTTTGTTTATTATGTCAACAAGTTTCCTTATATCTTCATCTATTCCGCCTATTCCAGATTTGTCTGGCTTGGAAAGAAAATCCTTTTTCTGTTTTAAGAAATTCATTTTAAGGTATGTGCGGCAATATCTCCGTTAGAATTTCTCCTTTTACAATTATATTGCAATATTTTTCAAGTTCTTTGGATGTGGGGTTGAATGCTATGGCTAATCCTGCAGATTTAGCCATCTTTATGTCATTCTCTTCATGAACAACTATCACCACATCTTTCAAAAAAAGATTATGCATTTTACATAATTCTCTTAGTGCGTCTGCTTTGTTGCCAGAACCCATTGGCCAATATTTTATATCTTTGCTTCCAGCAATCTTGTCTCCTTCAATCAGGAGTTTGTTTGTGTAGACATAATCAATTCCTATCTCTTTTTTTGCTCTTTCTGCAAGATCGGATGCTCCTGAGGAGATTATTGCTGTTTTGTATCCTCTTTTTTTTACTTCTGTCACTACTTCCTTGACTCCCCGAGCATATTCTACTTTTTTTACCAATTCAAAATAAACTGAAGACGGCCTGCCTTTCCATAATCTTCCGATCACTTCATCTACAAGTTTTTGATAATTTGTTTTTACATATTCTTTTGTCAATTTTAGACCTTCTTCAAAGGTACCATATGCCTTATGTAATTCTATCCAAAAATTAAAATGCTCGAATATTATTCCATCCATGTCAAACACAATTAGTTTGGTCATTTTATTTGTTCAAACTCTTCGGAAATATCAAAAAGAGAATTTTCTGAAAATGCTGGAGCCATTATTTGCATTCCCAAAGGTATCTTGTTTATCTCAGAGATTGGAATGCTAATGGCGCAGATTCCTGCAAGATTTGCTGGAATAGTCAGGGCATCATATGAATACATTTCTTGGGGGGTTATTTTTGATCCAATTTTGTGAGGGAGTCTCGGGACTGTTGGAGAAATTATAAAATCCACTTTTCTAAATGCATTTTCAAAATCCTGTTTTATTAATTCCTTAACTTTCAACGCATTTCTGTAATAAAGTCCAGAATACTCTGCCTGACTTATTTCAGAGCCTCCAAGAATTCTTCTTAGGACTTCTGGTCCGCAGGTTTCATCAATCTTATGGCCATATCTTCTTCCATCATATTTTCTTGTGGATGAGAAAAATTCTACATAACACAATGGATAATATGCTTGAACTGCAAGGTTTATGTGTTTTAGGCTTACATCCACTACTTTGTAACCTTTCTTTTTTGCAAGTTCAGCTACTTTCTTTTTTATTATCTCATACATCTTCTTATCAGAACACAATTTTTCAAAATCTTTAGATAATCCAATAGTAATAGTTTTCTTTTGCTTTTTATGTTCTGGAATTTCTGTTACATCAAATGTTGTTGCATCTTTTCCATCTTTTCCAAAAATGACTTCAAACATCAATTTAACATTTTCTACATTTTTTGCAAGAGGGCCTATTTGATCTAAAGACATTGAGAGGTCCATAAGGCCGTATCTGCTTACAGATCCATAAGAAGGTTTTAGCCCGACAACTCCGCAATGACTTGCTGGATTTCTTATGCTTCCCCCCGTATCACTTCCTAAGGAGATATCACAGAATCCTGCCGCTACAGATGCAGCCGAACCTGAAGAAGAGCCCCCAGATATTAGTTCTTTATTGATTGGGTTTTTTGTAGGGCCAAATGCAGATGTTTCTCCGGAAGATCCACAGGCAAATTCATCCATATTCAACATCCCAATAATTAGGCCATCTTCTTTCTTTATTTTTTTAACAACAGTTGCATCATAGGTGGACTTGTAATTTTCCAAAGTTTTTGAGGCGCAATTTGCAGTCATCCCTAAAACATTCATATTGCTTTTTATTGCGATTATTTTTCCAGCAAGTTTCCCCGCTTTTCCGGATTTGATTTTCTTCTCTATAATTTCTGATTCTTTCAAAACATCGGGATTCAAATGCAAAAAAGAGTTTATTCCTTCCTTTCCATCCTCCTCTCCTATTTTTTTCAAGGTATCTTTAACCTTCTTTAAAAAATTCATTTTAGCTTCCAACTTCCCTTTTCAGCTTTGATCAAATCTCCATCTTTGTGTGGGGCATTTTCAAGAAATCTTTTTCTGAACTCAGGATCACATTGGGTCTTAGTTTCATCTCTTAATTGCTCTTTTCTCCTTACGCCTAATTCAACCTTTTCAGATTCAACTTTCTTAAGTTCCTTTTCAAAAGAAGCCATTATCTCCCTTGCCTGATTCTTTATATCTTCCTTTTCTTTTTCAGAAACCCTATGCCATAAAAAATCCATATACATTAGAACTTCAAGAGATTTATAAAAGTTATGAGACTACTTTTTGGCCTTGACAAGGTATATTACAGAAGCGATTAGCAATAATACTCCGGATTCAATTCTTCCGGTCAAAAAAGTGACTATTGAAAGTATGAATAGTTCCCACATGGCAACTTTTGATTGTTTTTCTTTTATTGTTCTGTTTATTGACCAGGCAAAAAATGCAATCAAAAGCCAAATCAGTCCAATTAAGGCCAGATATGAAGATGAAAGGACCGTTCCCATCTCGCTCAAGGTTTCAAGAATGGCTTCCTTAAAAAAAATCAAAGCAAATGCATTTATTATTAATATAAACACTGAGATTATGGAAAGGACATTTGCAGTTTTAGAATATGGCATAAACTTTGCCCTTTGTACTTTCTTCTGAGCTCTATTAATCTTCCTAGATCTCTTTGATGCCCTCTTAATCCTCTTTTTTGCCATTGTATATTATATATTTTGAAGTATATAAGCTTTTTTCTTACTTTTTTTTCTTAACTGCTGTCTTTTTAACTTCCTTAGGCTTCTCTTGAATAATCGAAATATTCGCTTCCTTCAATTGCCTTTCTGACAGTTCTGAAGGAGTGTCAAGCATGATATCTTTTGCTTCCCTATTTTTTGGGAAAGCTATAACTTCTCTTATTGATGGTGTTTTAGCCAGTATGGCAATAAATCTATCAAGCCCTAGGGCAAATCCTCCATGGACTGGGGCCCCATAGCTTAATGCGCTAAGGAAGAACCCAAACTTCTGTTCCATTTCTTTCTCATCCATCTGCAGAAGCTTGAATATTTTTTTCTGGATTTCAGCATCATGTACTCTTATGCTTCCGCTTAGTATCTCATTGCCATTGAGTACGAGGTCATAAATTAATCCTCTTTGTTTAAGTGGCTCATTTTCAAGATTCTTAGGATCTGAAGGCATACAGAAAGGGTGGTGGGCTGCAACAAGTCTTTTTTCTTCTTCAGAATATTCAAACATCGGGAAATTAGTTATCCAAGCAAATGAGAATTCTTCTTTTGTTTCAGGCCTAAGATCTGGCTTGTCTGAATTATATTTCTTCATTGATTCAGCATGCGTTATTCTTTTGAATGGTGTCTTCAAATCTATGTTCATCACTTCTTTGAAAACATATTTTATAGAATGCTCAACGGCAGTATAGATGTCCTCTTCTTCAGGAAATGACATCTCCACATCAAGCTGAGTGAATTCTGGCTGTCGGTCTGCTCTCAGATCTTCATCTCTCAAGCACCTTGCAATCTGGAAATATTTATCGAATCCTGCGACCATGAGAAGCTGTTTGAATAGCTGCGGAGACTGCGGAAGTGCATAGAATTTTCCAGGATGAACCCTTGATGGAACAATATAGTCTCTTGCTCCTTCTGGAGTAGATTTTGCAAGCAAAGGGGTTTCTATTTCTAGGAATCCTTCGTTGTCAAAATAGTCTCTAAACCCTTTGATTATTTTATGTCTTAGAATAATATTATTTTGTAGCTCTCCAGTTCTAAGGTCTAAGAATCTGTATTTTGATTTTATTTCCTCATTGACATTTGGATCATTCATCTCAAATGGCAGGGGGGGACATTTGTTCATTACCTCTACGTTGTCAATTGCAACTTCAATAAGTCCTGTTGGGCTGTCTTTTTTCTCTGTTCCCTTGGGTCTTTGTCCAACCTTCCCTTCAATCATTATGGAGGATTCTTTTGTCAAACTGTTTATGGTTTCAAATGCTTCCTTGTTTTTTCCGAAAACAACACATTGGGTTTTTCCATATCTGTCTCTAAGATCTATGAATGTTATTTTTCCATGGGCTCTAATTGTGTCAACCCATCCGCAAAGTTTTACAGATTTTCCAATCTCCTTTTCCGTAAGTTCTCCGCAGGTATGTGTTCTTAGCATGCTAAAAAATCCTCCCGGATTTTTGGCATGGCAGAAACTTTGTTTATTACCATAGTAGTTCCTTTGTTTTTGTGGTTTTAAAATCTTTTTAAGCAAAGAATTACAGTGGAAGTAGTTTTTTCAAAATGTCCATTGCATCCTTTCCCGGAAGTTGCGGGAATTTTTGCCTTACAATTCCCATGTATCCGCCGAGTGAAAGTCCCGGTTTTTCTTTGATAATTAATTTTATTTCTTCTTCGATTCCCGAGGTGTCAATCTTTTCAATTTTTAGAGCTTCGATTACCGGCGCTCCATTGATGATCTTCAGCATTATTGCTTTTGTGTCAGATTCTGATACTCTATTTTCCTTTATGGCTTCTAAGACCTCTTCAACAACATCGATAGTGATTTTTTCAGCTATGAGTTTTTTATCAATTTTTTCTTTTGATGCAATCTCTTTGGGATATAAAACTAAGATCTTGACTATTAAATCAGGATTATCCTTTGACAAGGGCAAAAGAGATTTGAATTCCTCAAGCTTTCTTTCAGAGAGAAGAAGTTTTGTCATTTCTTGGGAAAGCCCTTTCTTTTTGAGATCATCTCTCATTTCAGAATGGAGTTTAGGCAGATTATTTTTTGCTGATTCGATCATATCATTTGCTATCTTAATAAGCGGGAGATCGGTCTCAGGATACATTCTTGCTGATCCAGGCATAGGCCTAAGGAATTTTGTTTCTCCAGTTTCGAGAGCCTGTCTGACAGTTTTTTCAACTTTCTGCTTTTTTCCCACTAATCCTAGCTGCCTTTTTACCTCGCTTTCTACCGTTTTAACAATTAATGTTGGTTCTTGAACTCCTTTTATTTCAGTTCTTTCTCCATTCTTTATTGAAACATTGACATCCTGTCTTATTGTTCCGAGGCCCCTTCTTACTTTTGATGCTCTGAGTATTTCCCCAATCTTTAAGGCAACTTCTTTTGCTTCTTCTCCGGATGAAATATCTGGAGCAGTTGCAATTTCTATTAAGGGAATTCCAAGTCTATCAAGTCTGAATGTCACAGAATTTTCACTTTCTCCAATTCTTCTTGCACTGTCCTCTTCAAGGCATACTGTGTCAACTCTTATTTTCTTTTTTGATGATGTTTCGATGTATCCATTTCTTGCAACAAGCATTGTTCTTTGAAATCCCGAAGTATTTGAACCATCCACAACGGTCTTTCTCATAACCTGTGTTATTGGAAGAATTTCAGCATTTAGAAGAATTGCAACTTTTAGTGCAATATCAAGGGCTTCTTGATTCAGTTCTCTTGGAGGAGAATCATCAAATTCTATCTCACAGGTTTCATTGGAATATCCTTGATAGATAAATGTTTTTTTTCTTGCCTGTTCATAGGCTGCAGCCGCATCTATTTTTCCAGATTCTCCGGCAACCGCATATAATCTTCTTTTTATTTCTATCTCCGGCTCTTTGTCAATAAGTTCAGAAGGACAATTGCAGAAAAGTTTGTGGGTATCTAACTGCTGATGTATTTCAATCCCTATTTTCAATCCAATGTCTTGCATAAAAGAAGCAATTTTATAGGACTTTTAACCTTTTCTAAATCAGAATCCAAATAAGCCTTTCTTCTCCAGGGGTATCTCTTTTCCAAGTATTCTGTCAAGATTTGTGTTGACTTTTCCAGCTATATAATTGTAGAAATTGAATTCTCCGCCAGAAACATCTATATCGGGACTGTGGAAGCGGTCCCCATAACCGTTCTTTGCACTTATGAGGTGACTTATGTAATCTGATTTTTCTCCCCCAAATATGATCGCGGGAGGCAATCCAAAATATTTGAGTATGGCATTCTGCAGAGTTCTAGAGGTTCTTCCATTGGTGTCTTCGAATGGATGTATCCTTAGAAGGTGGAAATGGGCATAGCCTGCGGCTGCTAGAGCTTTATCATATTTCTTACATTTCTTTTTCTCACCCCTTTCCTCTTCGGCCTCAATGAGCAGGCTGTTTAGTTTTTCAAAATATCTCCTCATCTCATCAGGCACTTCTGCAGGGTAGGGGGGAGTGTGGGGCCCATCTGCTCCGCCAGGCCTAACAGCCATGGATCTATACTTTGGATTAGATGGAGCATTCTCAGCGTATTTCTGCCACCATTCAGGGTCTAGCATCCCAGATATTATGGAGATATGCTCTTTGTTCGTACCTCCGATCTTCAGATTGTTCTGTGCCCATAGGAGAGCATTAAAGCTATTCTTTATGGCTTTCTGGTTCTCCTTCCTGTTGGGATTATAATGGACTGCGGGATCTTCGTCTTGCTTTTCCATCCAAAGGGAGTGCCTTATGGCTTCAACCTGTGCAGCCTCTTCATATATCCTGAACATCTTGAAAAGCTTTTTCTGGTGCTCTGCCTTCTCAAGAAGATTCTTCTTTTTGTTTATCTGACTTATCAGATAGGGATGGATATAGGAGATTTGATTCATAATCTTCAAAAAAATCATACATATATAAATCTTTCCATTATAGTCACTTAAGAGTAGTTATAAAATGCTAAAAACTTAGATGTAAGTATAAAGCATAGACGATAAACGAAAAGCTTATAAAGTTAATACATATTGGATATGTATGAAGAAAATACCAATAAAACCGCAGAAAGAGCTTAAAATTAAGAATATTGCCGGATTTTTCAAAAAGATTGTTAATTC
>JAHJTO010000072.1 GCA_018829845.1 Nanobdellota archaeon | reverse complement strand
CATGCGCTTTGATAAGTGATCATCAATATGACTTGCCAAAAGCATTAGGGTTCATAAGAAAAATAGAGGATAAATACAAATTCAAAAAATCAGATAATTTCTGGGAAAGTGAATTGGGAAAACTTTCAAATGTATTAATTAATAGCGCAATATATTTTGGAGATAAAGAACAAGAATGCTTTGAATTGATGAAAAGAATAAACTCTCCAAAAGATATTGACCTCTTGAAGAAATATTCTGATGAAATTGACCTTGAGGTTAAAAGAATAGAAGACGATTTCAAAAGCAATAGAAAAATCCATTCTTGGGGATATATGCACAATTTGGAAAGCAAGTTCAATCTGACCTCATCAATTTCAACAAGATTAAGTGATGACACTCCTGACAAGATTTTGATATTCTACTCCGAATCAAATGGTCTGGTGAAAATAAGCGCAAGAAGGTCTGATTCAAAGTTTGACTGCAACGATCTTCTGAAAGAAACAACAAGAGATATTCCAAATTGTTCTAAAGGGGGCCATGCTCCGGCAGCAGGAGCTACATTCAAAGCTGAGTATTTTGAACAGTTTAAGAAGAATCTTTTTGATATTTTAAGCAAAAGTTGAGATTTTGCCCGGGGCAATAGCTTATTCTTTATGCTGTCCTCCATTGTGGACAAAGCTAACGCCTGAACAAAAGACCGCCTATGAAGAAGAGGTAGAAAAAGAAGGGGAAGAAAAATTAAACGAAAACCCTCCTGTTTAATTCTAAGCAAGGTTTATATTCTAGATTGCCCTATATTAATCATGAAGAAACTTGCAAAAAAAAAGAAGAAGGGAATAGGTAAAATAAATAATAAAAGACGAAAATGCAGGCTATGCGGTTGCTCTGAAAATAATAATACTATGAAAGAAAAGCCCATAGATGGGAAGCCAATAAGGGTATGCAAACAATGTTATAATGAGATTAAATGAAGACCGATTATCTCATCCCCGTCATTTTAATCATCGGAATATTAACGCTTTTCTTTTTTCCAAATCCGGAAAGCAATTTTCCCGCATATTTGGGAACCGCCTTATTTTTTCTATACTAATCGGATTCCTGCTGGCCCGGCATAGGAAAAAGAAATAGGTTTAAATTCTACACCTCATTAAGGAATATATAAAAAATGAGCGGACCAGGAAAAGGAAAAATTCTGCTGGGAAAAGCAAATGTGTATATTCATGAGAAGGGAAAATCAAATGCAAGCATTACCCATGTGGATATTGAATTGGACAAACTTAATGACATTATCAAGCCCGGAGAGAATTCCTTTGTTGGAAGCAAAGATGGCGGAGTGTTTATCGGATTAAAAAAAGATATGATAACACGAGCAGAGAAGATTATCAAGAAACATTCAAAATAAAATTATTTTAGAACATTAGAAAACGCTTTTATACACTGTTTATCTCCAATATTTATGGCATTCAAGATGATTAAAAATCAAAGATTTTTGTCATGCTCTGAAGCAAGGCTTCAGGACATCCAGGAATTGAGATTCTTAGGATGCCAAAAATCTAAAGGGTTTTTTAGCATAATAAAGGAAGACAAAAAGACAAAGGCGAGGATAGGAATAATTGAAACAAAGAAGGGACCCATAGAAACTCCGTTCTTCATGCCGGTTGCTACAAAGATGTCGGTTAAATTTCTAACAAGCGAGGATCTCAAAACCATGCCCGTTTCAGCAGTTATCTCAAATACTTTTGTTCTCCATCTCAATCCCGGAGAGAAACTCATAAAAAAGATGGGTGGTATCGGGAAATTTATGAATTACAATGGGATAAATGCCACAGATTCAGGAGGATTTCAAATGTATTCTGATAAAATTTATGAAAAGTCAAATGATAAGGGGGTTTTTTTCAAAAATCCAAGTTCAAATGAACGCATTTTCATAACTCCTGAAAAAGATATGGAAATACAGCTCGATATAAATTCGGACATTGCAATGTGCTTGGATGAAATGCCCTCGGTTAAAGGGGACAGAAAAAAGATCACAGAAGCAGTAAGAAAAACAGTGCTGTGGGCTGAAAGATGCAAGATTCACCATGACAAACTTCAGAAAAAATTGCCAAAAGAAAAAAGACAATTGCTTTGGGGAATAATTCAAGGAGGGTTATTTACAGATTTGAGAGAAAAATGCGCAAAGAAAATGGTGAAAATGGATTTTGACGGATATTCCATTGGCGGCCTTGCACTGGGAGAACCAAAAAACGAGGAATACCGGATTGTAAAGTTCACAAGAAAATTCATTCCTAAAAACAAGCCAGTTTATTTGATGGGTGTTGGAAGCCCTGATGAAATCGTAGAAGCCGTTTCCCAGGGGGTGGACATGTTCGATTCAAGATTTCCAACTCAGAATGCAAGACACGGAACAATTTTTACATCAGAAGGAAAATTGAGAATAAAACAATTAAGGTATTTCGAAGACAAAAAACCTCTTGACAAAAACTGCAATTGTTTTGTGTGCAAGAATTACAGCAGATCATTTATAAGATATCAATTAAAAAATCAGGAAACCGTTGGGATGAGACTTTGCACCTATCACAACATCTTCTATCTTCAGAATCTCATGAGACAATGCAAAGAAGAAATAAGAAAAGGAACATTCAATTCTTTCAAAAAGAAGATAATGAAGCTATACTCCTAAAATTCAGTAGATATTTAAAGAAAATCAAATTAATTAAAAGATGCAACATAAGATCATTTTATTTTCTGTTTTTGCAATTTTGATATTTTGTCTCATTTCAATGGTCTCGGCAGTTCCGGCAGCTCCAAGCCCAACTTGCCATATTACTGCTGATGTGAAAAATATCACATTACAACCATCATCTTCGTGTAATTTTCCAACCAAAAGAACACTCTCAGCATATTATTTACTGCAATCAAAAATAAAAAGCGTTTCAGCCATTCAAACGGATGAGAAATTTGGTATCACCTGTGACCAATTATATCTTGTGAACAAAGAAGTTTCCATAAGAACATACGATGATTCTAGAGATTATTCAAAAATTAAGGCAATTGAGGGAGAAATAAATTTTGCCGGAGATGAATGCACTAGTGGAATCTTCTTGAAAGATTATAATCCTCCTGCATTGAAAGAAAATATATCGACTGAAACGGCCGTGAAAAAGACAATATTTCAAAAAATAGCTTCTTGGTTCAAGGGGTTGTTTAAATAATTCTAAAATAAGGTATATAAAGCGATTCTTAGGCTATATTATTATGGGAACGATGATAACTGAAAACAATATAACGAATGACCATAGAAAGGCATTTGACATAATCGCCAAGGAAATCATAGTGATATCAGACATCGTCCTCGAAATTCTGGATGCAAGATTCATAGAACAGACAAGAATTCCTGTTCTTGAAAAGATGATAACTGATGCTGGAAAGAAAATAATATTTATCCTCAACAAATCTGACCTTGTGGATACTAAAATAATGGTGGGGGAGGGAAAATTAAACAATGTCAAGCCCTATGTTTTTGTCTCATCCAAACTTAGAAGAGGAAAACTGCAATTATTAAGAAGAATAAAGATGGAAATTGCAAAAGCCAACATAAAATTCCCAAGAGCGCACGTTGGAGTAATTGGATATCCAAACACTGGAAAATCAACTTTGATAAATTATCTTGCTGGAAGAAGATCCGCACCGACTTCTTCTGAAGCAAACTACACAAAGGGGGCGCAAAAAATAAGGCTTACAAAAGATATTCTTCTTTTGGACACTCCAGGGGTTGTTCCGCCAGTGGAAGACAATCTTCTTGGAAGATCAATAGTCAAAAAGGCAGAAATAGGAGCAGAAAGATATTCTCAAACAAAAGATCCCGAACTTGTTGTGGCAAGTTTAATGAAAAAGCATGGAAATGCTATGGAAAAATTCTATGGCATTGATTATGAGGCAGATTATGAAGAATTTGGGGAGAAATTGGGAAGAAAATTCAATCTTTTACTAAAAGGAAACAAAGTCGACCTTGACAAGACATACAGAAGAATAATCAAAGACTGGCAAGACGGAAAAATCCATTAATTCTTGATTAATGTTTATAAATTATGGATCATCAGAGATTATATGGTAAATAAAAAGAAGAAGCCCGTGAAAAAGCAAAAGGCAGCAAAGAAAAAGAAGGAATCATGCTGTGCATGCTGCGGTTGTCACTGATTACAAGGGTTTATAAGTACACTGTAGATAATAGATGTATCGATGACAGAAAGGAATGATCCAGAAGCATAGCTTCTGAAGATGCCCACATTAAATGGAGCATACGGAGATTGTTCTTTTTCTAGCATAGTTAAATAATATGGAAAGCTTCAGAAAGTTAGGAGTTAATGAGGCTCTGATAAAGGCTCTTAAAGAGCATAATTTTACAGAGCCCTCAGAAATACAAGAAAAAACAATTCCCCTAGTTCTTGCAGGAAAGGATATCCTGGGTGGAGCTCAAACAGGCTCGGGAAAGACACTTGCCTTTGGAACAGGATTATTGCAAAATTGTGAAAAAGGAAAAGGAATACAGGCTCTAATTTTAACCCCAACAAGAGAGCTTGCAGAACAGATAAAGAAAGCACTGCATCAATTCGCAAGATATAATCCATTAAGCATTGTTTCAATATATGGCGGGGTTTCAATACAGCCGCAAATCCATGATCTTAGGAGAGCAGACATTGTTGTGGGGACTCCTGGAAGAATATTAGATCACCTTCAAAGAAATACCCTTAATCTAAAAGAAGTAAAAACATTAATTCTTGATGAAGCTGACAGAATGTTGGATATGGGGTTCATAGATGATGTTAGAAAGATAATTTCTCAATGCCCCAAGAAAAGACAAACATTACTTTTCTCAGCAACACTTTCAAGGGAGATAACAAGACTTTCAACCGATTATATGCATAATCCTGTGGAAATTTTAGCAGGACAGCAAGTAGACCCAACAAAATTAAAGCAGACCTATTACGAAGTTGCAAATCAAGGAAAATTTTCATTGCTCGTTCATTTCTTGAAGCATGAAAAAGCGGGATTAGTTATGGTTTTCTGCAACACAAGACATGGAGTAGATTTCGTTTCAAGAAATCTGAACAGTGCAGGAATAGAAGCAGAACCAATACATGGTGGATTGTCACAAAACAAAAGGACAAAGACTTTAGAAAGCTTCCACTCAGGAAAAACATATGTTTTAGTATGTTCTGATGTTGCAGCAAGGGGTCTTGACATCAAAGGGGTCTCTCATATCTACAATTATGATATCCCTCCAAACAGCAAGGATTACATCCACAGAATTGGAAGAACTGCAAGAGCTGGAAAAGAAGGAGAGGCAATAAGCCTTCTTACTGAAAGAGATTATGAAAATATGAGAAGTGTTTTAAATGACAGTCAAATCCACATAAAGAGAATGGAGGTTCCTGCAAATATTGAGATAATCGCCCAAAGAAAACACTATGCTGACAGGGGCGGACGCGGAAGAGATCAAGGAAGATCGAGCGGAAGCAGATATAGTGGAAGAAGCAGAGGATATCAAAGCGTGAGAAGCGGAGGACAGAGCAGAGGGGGCTATCAGGGAAGAAGTTCTGGCAGAGGTTATGGGGGTGGAAGAAACTATAGCAGAGACAGACCAAGTTCTGAGAGAAGCTATCATTCAGCAGGAAGTTCTTCTAGCGGACATTCAGGTTATGTTAAAAATGCAGATGGAACATATGCCAAGGCAAGACCATCATCCGGACATTATGGTGCGAGAAGCGAAGGATACGGAGACAGATCACGAGGAAGCAATTATCACAGAGAAAGCAAGGGAAGAAGTTTTGGAGGAGATCACAGGGGCAGAGAACACAGAAGCCATGAGGGCGGAAGAGAAAGAAGCTCAAGCGGCGGACATGGAAGATCGGGCGGAAGAAGCGGTGAACGATCCGGATACAGCAGACCAAGAAGAAGATTCTAGTGGTCAGTCCGTGGTTCCGGACAGGGCATGACCGACGACAATGTAAGGGGGCGAAGCCCCCTTGACAATCAACCCTCCTTTCTTACCAACGTTTTCTACCAAATTAAAGGAAAAGTGAACGTCAGGAAAACCTTGGTTTTCCTACGGACTTGAGTTCGACTTCCTAGAGATTATCGAAGCCCCAGGATCCTATAGCCAAACACTGAGAAGGCATATTAAAAGAATAACTGCAGAAACAGAAAGTCCGATTTTGAAAAGCATCATGAAATTTTTTCTATCTTCTTTGTCAAGGGTTTCTAGTTCTTTTTTGAATAGAGAGAGATATTTCTTTTTTTGAGCATTCGTAATCTTTGATCTGAAAATGAATTTTTCCATTGCATCTTCCTCTATTTTCTCTTCGCTTCGCTCCATCAGTCTAAAGTACGCTGCGACTGAGATGAAAATAATTCCGATTATAATCAGACTAAGGCCGAAGCCCAGATGGTCTTTAAGGAAGAACATAATAAATATGCCAAGACAAAAAAGAGCAAATCCAGACATAAGAGTTTTTGCATGAAGAGCAACATGCCACTCTTTCAAAGACTCTGAAGCAACTTTTTTGATTTCATTTGCAGATCCCATAAAAATAGAAGTATTATAGTACTTATAAATTTTTCAAGAGGCTTCCTTGATAGGAGTGTTAATAGGTTTTATTGGATCCGTTCCTTATCTACAATCTTTTGAGAGCGTTCTTTTTTTGTATTTTCTAATAGATACGATCTTTATTTTTACTTTTATCACTTTTCAATGCTCGGAAATATTTAAAAGGATAAATAATACAAACTATTATCGGTTGTCCTGAAAAGGATGTTGCCACAACAGCCTCTGTCAAGCGCTCAGCTATCAATGCGACGAACGGACTATAACTCGTCGTATGGAACCTGTGCTTGTTAAGCTTGAATGTGGGACGAGGAAGATAACCTTT
>JAHJTO010000009.1 GCA_018829845.1 Nanobdellota archaeon | reverse complement strand
ACAATCCCCTTGGGAACAATGATTGGAACAGTCTTAAGCTTCAATGAGACTTCAATCGTATTTGACACCAATAACCTTTATGCTGGAAAAGAAGTAGAATTAATATTAAAAGTTCTTGACATAAAATCTTCAAAGACAACAACTCTTGGTTCAGATGCAGAAGACATCAAAGGAGCCCCAACACTTGAAGTTTTCGTAATGTCCTACTGCCCATATGGTTTACAGATGGAAGAAGGAGTTATTCCAGCATATGAATTATTAAGTGGAAAAGCAAATTTCAAGATCAGATTTGTTTCCTATGTTCTTCACGGACAAAAAGAAACCGATGAGAACAATAGGCAGATATGCATAAGGGAAGAAACAAAGCAATTCTGGCCTTATCTTCAATGCTTTGTAGATAAAGGACAGGGATCAGAATCTTCATGCATGGAAGAATTAAGAATAGATGAAAGCAAGATAAATGACTGCATGGCAAATAGGGCAGCAGATTACATGGCCGTTGACAGCGCATTAAACGAGCAATATGGTGTACAAGGCTCACCTACAAATGTTCTTGATGGAAAAGAAGTTCAGATATATCCTAGGAGTGGCCAGGATGTTTTGAATGCCATTTGCAATGCTTTTGATTCAAAGCCTTCTGAATGTTCCACTGTTTTAGATTCTTCAAATCCTTCAGCAGGATTTGGATTTGGAACTTCAACAAGCACAACTGAAGCTAGCTGCTGATTAATTCTTTGCAAAGCAATAAAAACTCGGAATACTCCTATATATTATGGTATTCGAAAACATTTCAAGCATGGCTCCTGAACAGCTTGCGGATTTCTTAGGATTTTTAGAGAATGGGATAAAGGCCATTGGGGGCATTTTAGTAATTTACATTCTTATTTTATTATGGAAGTTATGGATGACTCGAAAGAATCGTAAACTTATGCTCAGCATGCAGAAGGATATTAGCAAGATAAAGAAAAAGCTGAAGATGAGATAATTCTAATCCCTAAAAGCACTAACTGCAATTAAAGGAAAAATAATTGTGGCATCTCCGTGGACTTTGACATTCTCTGATTCTACCTTGACCTTTCCCCATGAGATGGCCTCTTCAACTCTTGCTCCTGAATCAGAGCCGTATTCATCCCCTTCCGTTGTAATGTAAATAGCATAGTCTGCTCCTCCCCTGAATTGATTTGCATTGCATATATGGTGCTTTGCTGCGCTGCTTCCCAAAGTTATTATGCCTGTTTTCTTTGAAGTGATTGAAATCTCATCAAGTGCTTTCATATCTTCAGCCACATCAATTACAAATTCAGGATTATTGTATTTGAAGAATGAAATTTGATCTCCTAATGCCCCGTCAGTTATTGAGGGGCAGAAGGCAGGGGTTTTATTCTTCCAGCACCAGTATAAAATTGAAGATTCATTGTTTACTTCTTTTCCCAATTCCATTATCAATTCTGAGGAAGGAATTGCCCTGTTTTCATTCTTCTGTCTTTCAAAAAGTCTTTGCAGTATTGGCTGTACAAATTTCTCAAAATCAAGATATCTTTGATTTGGAACAAAAATATTTCCAGTTCTGTTTATTCCCTTATCTCTAAGTTTTTCTCCGCTGGCGTTAAAATCTCCAAGGTAAAAAGGGCCAATGCATTTGATTATGTCCTCTTCTATTCCCCCGCCCGTTGTAACAAAAACCCCTATTTTCTTTCTTTTTACAAGATCAGCCATAATATCCCTTACTCCTGAAGAAACCATATTTGAATTGCATCCAAGGAAGATGACTGCATTGTCTTCCTGCATTTTCTTAACAATATCTATTGCTCTCTTGAGGTTTGTTGCCTGAAATCCCGTGGTAAGATAGGAATCTAGAAACTTGTCAAAATCAAACTTTTCAGAAACATAGCCCTTTATCTCAATTTTATCCCCTTCCAGCTCTTCAGACTTCTTTAAAACATGCTCTTTCGCTTTTTCGAATGGATTGAGATTGGTCATCTTAAAAGAATAGAAGTGTCTGGATGGAATGCCTT
Source organism: Nanobdellota archaeon (assembly GCA_018829845.1). GTDB lineage: Archaea > Nanobdellota > Nanobdellia > Pacearchaeales > JAHJTO01 > JAHJTO01. The sequence continues at coordinate 4,579 of JAHJTO010000009.1, read as the reverse complement.
AAGGCCTTGTGCAAATGAATTCCATTGACATGATATTTCCATTAAAAGATGATATTTAAATTTTTACTTTTGTTATGCTGGGAAATCGCAAATTTCTGGCATGCTTGAAAATGCAAACCATTTTCAGCACACAAGAATGTTTAACATTCTCAGTGTGGCAAAAACACAAAGTGTTTTTTATCACTATTAAGAAAGGATTATAAAGTCCTATTCTTCTTAATTTTTACAATGGCTGAAAGCACAATTGAATACAAGGAAAAAACCCTTCCAAGCGGGGTAAAAAATATCTTTGAATGCACGGGAGAATGCTATAAGGTTCCCGGCCTATATTATGAAGAGGGTTTCAAAAAAATAAAGATGATGGTTCTGGATGACACCCCATCCATTCAAGATCTTGAGCACCTTCTGAAACAGGAAGATAATAAAACCCTTGTTAGCCCATGGCCGATCCAAGTTCTAAGGGGATACAAAAACTATCTTCCATCAACCTTCAAAAGAATAACTGCAAATATGTCTGATGAATTCTCTCAAAAATACTTCAAAACGCCCACAGATTGGATTCCAGAAAGCAAGGCAATTCTTCTTCAGCTCCAATCCGAACTATCATGCAAATCTGCCACAATAGATGCAGCCATAATTCATGGTAGAAGGGATGCCGGAACCGTTTCAAGCAAGGTCCACAATCTCAACCGACTTTATAATATTGGAAGAATGTATGAATTTGTCAATGAGAAACAGTATCCCATACTTTTCGGAGATTGCACAAGGGAGGAAGATTGGGATGAAATTCTCTTCAAAACAAAGCATGCTTTTGAGGAAATGATGGGGGAAGTTCCCCTAGGCAATAGGAAGTATTCTAGAAAGATGAGGAAACCAGAATTTTCTGAAAAAGAAGTAGAAAAGAAGTTTCCATTTGTAAACTATCTAAAAAACAAGCTTGGTGATAATCTTACAGGAATTTTGCTTTATGGATCTTCAGCAAGAGAGGAAGATCCTTCAAAATACAATGACTATGATACTTATGTTGTTGTAAGAGATATGCGAAAAGCATTTGAAGCTATGAAGGGGACATGTCCAAATGTTCTTGATGGAAAAGTCAAAGAAATGACGGGAGTTAGCCAGGATGACCTTCCAAAAGATGCCAAGCATATTGGAATCCACTTAATTCCGAATTCTGCAGATTATATCTATAGGCACATGAGGATGCTCCATGATTCCAGAGAATTCCTTCTGCACACCCAAGTATTATATGGTGAAATACCTTCAGAAAAGTCCGCCCTTGACGAAGTTGTTCAGAGAGGATTGTCCAATGCAGCAATAAAATCCAAGATTGTAATTGGGGCATTGAATTGGGCATATACAAAACCTGAAAAAATAATTGGCAAGCCAAATCTTTTTGATTACATCGTAAAAATTCCGAGATTCTATCTTCAACATATTTTGAATGCGGAAGGAAAGCCAAAATTTAGAGACAAACATCAATTGAATATGATTTTAGATCAAGTCTATAAAATGACAACTCCGGAATATTCAGGAAATCCAGAGTTTATCCGAGAGTCAGTAAGGCAGGCCGCAGCAAATATTTTCAACCTCAAAAAAGATTTTATGACTATCGAAGCAGAAAGCACTCCGAACTTCTCATTCTTGACAGATAGCAGAATATTTGGATGGAAGCAAGGTTCAGAAGTTGATTCCTGGGGAAGATTCGACGATTAAAAATATTCTACTTAAAAAATTTAATTAGGAAATTAGAAAGAACTACCACTCATCATCTTCTTCATACAGGCTGTCATCCATGGCCTCTACTTTTCCTTCAACTTCTTGCTTTGGCGCAGGCAATTTAGAAATATCTTCTTGTCCGATAACTTCAAGCTTTCCGAATTTTCCAGCAGACAATTGTATTTCGTCTCTATATTCTTTGGCGAAGCCATTTGTTATTCTTATTTTATCTCCGACCTTGACTTTGTCAATTTCAGCATTCCAAAGAGTCAATTTCATCTTTCCAGAATCATCTTGAATTATTGCATTTGCAACTTTTAATGATCCTGCGGCAGAATTTATGTCCCTGGGGCTGTCTATTTCAACTATGATTGCCTCTATGCTTATTTTCCCCTGATTTGGTTTTATATCTTGGATCTTCATTTCTTTATTTTTGTTCTAAAAGGAAATTCTCTTCCCCACTATTTAAACTTAATTCTTCTGAAAGGGCTTCTCTGTGCCCATCGCTCATATTTCCGTATATCTGCTTCAGATATGGCATTTCCCTGAAAATTTTCCTTCTTGAACAATGCATTGCACTTCCGAATTTTCCAGCAGTTTCCTCCTTGAGGCTTTTGTTTGACTGCCACATCTTCAAAAGTCTTGTAATTCTTCTATAGCTTACAAACCCCTCATGAACCCTTCTCTTTGAGAAACATATTCCAGCCGTGATGAATATGTTTGAGTACGTTGCAAAGTGCCAATTGTTGTGTCTTGATATTCTCTTGTAGAAAATATCTGCCTTGCTCAAATAATGATAAGCGCTTTCCATTTCTCTAACATCGAATTCAACAGGAATATTTTCATCTATCCACATCATCGTTTCATAAGCAGGCATGTCAACATTGTTGAGAGCACCAGTTACTGCAAAGCTGTTGCTTCTGAATATTGTTCTCAATGCATTGAATATTCCAACTTCCTGGTCCCTTTTTGATACTGCTATTTCTCCATCAATGCCCTTTCCCATTGCCTGAAGATCGTTTATTGCCGCTCTTGCATCTCCCCCCGAAAGAAGAGCAAGCTTTTTCAAAGAGCTTTCCAAAAAAGGAATATTCTCATTTACACATATTTTTTTAAGAATGTTCATAAGATCAGGGCTTTCAAGTTTTTTGAATCCAACAAGGGGATACTTCTTCCTTAGGGAAGCTATGTTCTTGGAGTATGGATCATTTGCTATGAGAAATATAGGATATGGTGATTGATCAATAAGGTATGCCAGTTCTATCAAACCATTTTTTTCTCTTCCAGAAACGCTGTCAATCTCATCAATAACAATCATCTTCTTTTTGTTGAACAAGCTTCTTTGCAGCACTGCCCCTCTAACTGTTTTTCTCATCTGATCCTTCCCTCTCAAATCAGAAGCATTCAATTCAATCACTTCAAAATTCATTTCCCTTGCAATTGCACTTATTGCAGAATTCTTTCCACACCCTATCGGGCCATGAATAAGAATTGCTCCAGGTCTTTTGCTGTTGTGGGTTATTATTTTTAGAATGGACTGCATTGCAGCGCTTTGGCCAGAAACTTCAGAGACCTTTTTTGGCCTGTATTTTTCTGAGAATACCATATTTTCCCCTATTGAGCCCTTGCCTTTTCTTTGTAACCTGCTATGGCAAATGACGCAAGGAGGGCTTCAAGCTGTATGAACTCATCGCTTCCCTCAACCAATCTGAATTCTGTCTCCCCGCATTTTTCAATCAATCTGACTTTCAATTTATCATCGATGCTCAAATTAGGTATTATCTTCATTATTGATTTTATTATGTCGGCTCCCTGCAAACTCTGTATCAACATTATTTCAAGAAGCATTTCCTTGGCCTTTGTGAAATTTCCATTCAGAGAGTTTTCAATTATAGATTTTATATCCTCATTGTTTGAAGACTTCGTTATTTGATTGATAAGACCGGAGGTTATTTCTTTGCTTATGACTGCCGATGCCTGGAGTATGTTGACAAGCCTCCTACAATCTCCTTCACTTGCAGCAAAAAGATCATAAATTATGTTTTCCTCAAGTTTCAATCCCTCTTTTTCAGCTATGTTTTTTACTATATTCTCAATTGCAGGCTTATCCAATTGCTTGAATCTGAATACTGCGCATCTGCTCTGTATAGGGTCTATAATCTTTGATGAATAATTGCATGAAAGAATGAATCTGCACGTCTGGGTGAACATCTCCATTGTTCTTCTAAGGGCTTGTTGAGCTTCCCTTGTGAGGGCATCTGCCTCATCCAAGAAAATTATCTTGAAATTGCTGTTAAGGGATTTTGTCCTTGCAAAGTCCTTCACTTTCTGCCTTACAATATCTATGCCTCTTTCATCGCTTGCATTCAACTCAAGATAATTTGATCTCCAATCCCCGCCATAGAGCTTCTTAACAATTATGAGGCTGAGAGAACTTTTTCCAGTTCCTGCAGGCCCGGTGAACATCAAATGAGGCATGTTCTTCTCTTTTACGAAAGCCTCTGCTCTCGCTACTATGTCTTCTTGCCCATATAAATCTGAGAAATCTCTTGGCCTGTATTTTTCCGTCCAAATTTCTGACATGCTTAGAAATCCTCCTGCTGCCAGAATTTCTGGCATACAAAAAATCTCAGATTTTTTATCATTTTATCTCTTTTTATTCCCCTTTACTAAATGCACTTTTGATTTTGACTTTATAAGTTTTGTTGAAATGTAAAATGCAGGTGTGTTATCCGATTATTATTTCCTCTCGACAAATTAATTGACTTCTTCATGTTTATTCTTTTCTCCTCTTTCTCTCAAATGCCTGTGCTGGAGTTTCCAGCACTTCGAAGTTCAAACTTCTATGGGGGCGGACTTT
>JAHJTO010000071.1 GCA_018829845.1 Nanobdellota archaeon | reverse complement strand
TGGCGGTGGCAAGACATGTCCGGTTGACGATGGTACGTGCAGCGGAAATATAAAAATAGGTTGTGTGTCCCCCACAGTATGGAATTGCCAAAACGGGGTCGAATCGTGTGTCACATGCGACACAACGGGCGGCGGCGGGCAGACAGAATGCCAGCAGATAGGCGGTACATGCTCCAACATATTGTGCTCCGGAGTTTCGCAGGATTGCACCACAGTTAACTGTGGCTGTGACGTAGGTTACTCCTGTATAACTCCTGATGGCATCTGCCACGACAAAAGTCAGACAGTTACAAACATCTGATAGTAAACCAAACCAAATTTTTCCTTTTTTATTTTTTTTATTTTTATTTTTTATTTTCCTATCACTCTTATCTCTACAATCCTTAAAACTACAAAAATAACAACAAATTTGTCAACAAATAACTACTCATTAACAGCGACGACAAATAGATGAATTTATATATCGATAACGATATTAAAAATTAGGAACAATAACAAATTTGTTCAAGTTATAAAAGGGCAAGACTGAAATCCTTGCACACTCTAAAGGCTTTAGATTTTGAGTCCAAATCCTCGAATAAATCGAGGGCAAGACTGAAATCCTTGTATCCTCTAGAGGCTTTGAGTTTGAATTCAAAAGCCCCACGGGTTGGATGACCATAGACTCAATCGATGGCCTCTCCTGAGGCTTTTCAGCACAGGGGGATTTCCTAGAAAAACCTCTAGTTTTTCGGGATGCCAAAAATCTCTTAGATTTTTTAGCATTTCAAATCCGCTAAGAACTTCTTATATCTTTAGAATATTATTCAAAACTCTTATAAACCCTTTTTATCTGGTATTTTGATAATGGTGGTGATGGAAATTATTGAGAGATTCTTTTTGATTTTAAGTAAAATCCAAGTCCAATATCCCTGGTTTTTAATTCTCGTATTTACTCTCCTTATTGTTTTTTATGCATTGTTTGTGTGGAAATTTTATAGGTTCATAGCAGAAAGAGATCTAATCAAATTAGATTTAGACCAATATAACACATCTGCTGATCCAACAGTAAAAAAGATCGTTGCCGCACTTTTTTTTATGTTTGAATATATCTTAGTAATCCCTTTTATGGTTTTATTCTGGTTTTCTATGTTTTCAATATTCCTCCTAATACTTTCTGAAAGCACTACTGCCTCTCAGATAATCCTTATCTCTGCAACAATTATTGCCGCAGTAAGGATAACTGCATACTATAAACAGGGATTAAGTAAGGATCTTGCAAAATTATTACCCTTCACACTTCTTGCAGTAATGTTGTTAAATCCAAACTTTTTTTCATTGGATAAGATTATAGGGAGGATCTCAGAAATTCCTTCATTATTCAATATAATCTTAATTTATTTAGTGTTTATCTGGGTTTTAGAAGCCATATTAAGGGGCACACTTCTTTTAGCAGAATTATTTATCGGGAAAATGGAAGCTGAAGAAGACTGAATTCCAAATGGTTTAACTTGAGATCGAGATGGGATCTTTAGAAGACTTCTTTTTTGACAATTTCCATATCATTTTCCCATTCTACTTTCAACTTCTGATTGTATATTATCGCTGCGGGATGAAATAGTGGAATCAATTTTATTTTCATCCCATCTAATTCAATCATTCTGACCTTTCCATGAAGAGTGGTTATTCCCGGCTGTTTATCCATCTCTTCTGGATTGCAGTTTGAAAGAAAGAATTTAGTTGCATAGTTTCCAAGAGAACAAATTACCGCTGGCTTCATTTCACTTATCTGTTTTATCAAATAGGGGGCATGCATTTTGATTTCTTCTTTTGAGGGATTTCTGTTTTCTGGAGGACGACATTTTAAAATATTTGTTATGTAAATATCATTTAATGAAAGGCCAACTGTAGCAAGAAGTTTATCAAGATTCTTTCCTGCTGCTCCAACAAAAGGTATTCCCTGTTCATCTTCATTCTTTCCAGCAGCCTCTCCAATGAACAGGATCTTAGAATTAAAATTCCCCTTCCCAATAACAATGTTTTTACAGGTCTTGCATATCTCTGTGCTTTTTATCAAACCCAATTCCTTGGAGTAATCCATAATAATTAAGGAAATGTCGGATTTAAAATTCTATCTAGTTAGGTTTTATTGTTCTTATTTTAAAGGTAGAAGAAGCATTAAAGACAAGATATGATAAAGAGAAGATTGAAATTTCTTGGCCAGTAAGGAAGATTGTCAAGGGATAAAACATAGATTTAAAACTATCATCTTTATTCTAAAATTAAACGAGCCCATAGTCCAACGGCTAAGATGCGTCCTTGACGTGGACGAGACCCAGGTTCGATTCCTGGTGGGCTCATCTTTTCTTTATTCTTATCATTGGAATCGAACATGCTAAAAATTACTTTGTAATTTTGGCATGCCTGAAAGTTTCACTTTCAAAGCAGGTTCTGCTAAAAAACCAGGGGTTTTTGGCACGCCAGAAAACAAGAAAGTTTTCTAAGCGGATTCCTGGTGGGCTCATCTTTTCTTTATTTTGTCGTTGTAAAAACAAAGTTTATATATGCTTTTTTCCTCAATAAACCGTTAGAAAAAAGAGGATTGATAATGGGGAAAAAGGGACAGATAGCATTATTTGTAATGGTGTCATTATTTCTTATAGGCGCGATTTTCTTAATATACAACATTGTTACAGCACCCACGACAGTTCCATCAGCCTTAAGGCCCATTGATGATCAAATTAAAAGCTGTATCTCAAATGCAATAGTTGATGGCGCAACAATTCTTGGTGAACAGGGGGGTTACATAGTCCTTCCGGGGTTTGAACGCGGGAGCGAGATATACCCTTCGACATCACAATTTGATTTCTTTGGTTCGGCAATGCCTTTTTGGTTTTACATCTCTGGAAACGGGATAAGTCAAAATCAGGCACCGTCAATTTCTGGAATGGAAATTCAATTGGCAGATTACGTAAACTCCCAGTTGCAATGGTGTGATTTTAGCAGTCTTGAGAATCAAGGATATTCGATAAATGATGAAAATTCTCCTTCAACAACCATAACAATTGCTAAATCTTCAATAAATGCCGAGGTTGAATGGCCCGTTACACTTTCTTTCGGAGATACCAAAAAGAGAATCACTTCTCACAGTGTTAAGACAAACCATAATCTTGGAGAGATGTATAACACTGCAAAAAAGATATTTGATGAGGAAAGTTCTGCAAGATTTTTGGAAGAGTACACTTTGGATTCAATAACTCTTAACGCTCCAACTACTGATTCTGTGATAAGTTGTGCCCCCAAAATATGGAGCAAGCAGCAGGTTTCCAATGATATAAAAGAATCCTTAGCATTAAATCTTCCAACTATCAAATTCACTGGAACATATTATTCATTGGCAAACAGCGAGAGGAAATACTTTGTGAGAACGTTAACTTCACCAATTGTAAATCAGAAAGTGAATATCATTTATAGTTCAAATTTCCCAACATATATTGACATCTCTCCTTCAGACGGAGACGTCATGAGGGCTGACCCCGTAGGAATACAGAAAGGCATGGAGCTTTTAGGATTCTGCTATGTGCCTTATCATTTTGTATACTCTATGAATTATCCGGTAATAATCCAAGTATTTGATGACAAGGACAATCTTTTCCAATTCCCCATGATCATACAAATAGTCAACAATAATCCTCGCGGATATGTTCCTGATGAACAGCCAGCATCAATTGAAAACCAGATATGCAAATATAAGCCTCAGGAATTTGAAGTGAGAACTGTTGATAGAAATGGGAACCCTGTAGATTCTGAAATAAGTTTGAAATGTGCGGGGGCTTCTTGTTTAATTGGATCAACTGAAGATGGAGTAATTAATACTGGATTCCCTCAATGTGTCAATGGATTTGTTGAAGCAAGGAAGGAAGGATATGCGATTGCTCTTGCCCAGGTATCGACAGATATTGGGGGAAGCATAGAAATTCCAATGAACAAAATATATGATCTTAATTTGGAAGTTCTTGCAAATTTCAATACTCTTAAGGAAAATGATACTGCTCTCTTGACATTCTTTTCTAATGATTATGCTGCAACTGCATATTATCCTACTCAGAAAAGAATAAGCTTGCCACAGGGAAGTTATGAGATATCCGGATATCTGTTCAGATCCGGAAAAATAGAACTAAGCGCTCAGACAACCCAAAATTGTGTTGATGTTCCAAGAGATGGGGTTGCGGGATTGTTGGGATTCAAGACTTCTCAATGCTATGATATATCTACTCCCTCCCAGGAGCTTACTCAAATAACTATTGGGGGCGGAAATGTTCAACAAGAATTCAGTGAAAATCAATTAAGACAATCAAATACATTGGAGGTATCGATACCAGCTCAAACTCCTCCTCAAACGATGCAGGAACTGCAAGGGATATATGAAGTAATCGGGCTGAGCTCGCTTGATATAGTGTTCAAATGAAAAATAGATTGAATAGTTTGGGAATGAATGCGCTTTTCATAGCGGTGCTTTTGATACTGGCAAGCAGTTTAGCAAGCGCACAGTATGCTTATTCTTCTCCTTCAACTTATTATGGGGAATATGCTTCAACATATTATGGGACATTATCGCAAGAACAATGTGAAAAGGGAGAAGGCCAGGATTTTATAATTGAAATTCTTCCTGGAGATTGTTCTCCAATCGTTGTAAGGTCTGATCTGCTAGAAGAACAGAATGTCCCCGTATTCTGCAAACTTACAAGATATAAAATAAATCCTTTGATTGAGGTTCCACGAATAAAATCAGTAAGCATAGCAAGCGGATCTTATCCCAAAGATGTTGCATCAATAACTTTCCATCCATACAGGGCAGCATTGCAATCAACCTATTCTCAGCTTTTGGGAAGCCCATTTGAAAATAATCTCGGATATGTTGTTCTATTCTTGAAACAAAATCCAATAGAGAAGAATATTCCTAATGAGGTGGTTGCTGATTTGAGCGCAAGAATATTATATGATGTTACTAGCAGCTTCGGAATAGGGCAGAATCAATTAATAATTCCTCAATTAAATGATGATGATTGGAAAAATCAATATCAAAATTATGGATTCTGGTATGGCAAGGGATATGTCAGGGCATCACAGGTAACTCAAGATTCGGCAACAATACATCTTTACTTCGATCCTACAAGGCCGGCAACTACAATGGTTTTGTCAAGAAACAAGCCATCTTCAGTTGTTTATCTTCCTGGTTCCGAATGCTCTTATGGGGTCCAGGCAACCTTGGAAGAGACAATATATCCTTCTGTGAAAGCGATTTTGGAGATTGATGGGAATAGGGTTGAAGCTTATGAGAATATGACAATAAACAGCAAATGCACCGTGAGAAAAATAGAAACTTCCAGCTACGGAGTATCCCAGTCTGTAACAATCTATTGCAGTGGCGATGGAAGCACGCATGTATTATACAGATCAGGATTAGAAGCAGAATTTCATGTTGACAACAAAAAGTCTACCCTTGGAATAGGGGGAATTCTTGCAGTTGGAAGTGAAAATTATACTGTGGTATTTATGGGGATGGAGCAAGACAAAGACTTTGCAGTTCTTGAGAAAGAATCTGATTTGGTTAAGCTTGGCGATAGGAGCAAGGCTATTTTGGATGAGAATAAAAGATTAAAGGGACTTTATGAAAGCGGAAAGTTAAAGACGGAAAAATTGGGGAGAGATATTTTGATTCCAGATGGGAAGGTAGGGGGGATAACGGTGACCTTAAATGTTTTAAGAGGAGTTACTGCCAAGTCTACTGAACTTATTGAAAAATATTATCAATCGGCATCTTCAAGTTATGATGAAGTTGTTAAGAGTTGGCCTAACGTGCCGTCAACACCTGATTCAAGCTTTGGAGAAGAAGCGCTTATTAAAAGAGCAGAGATGGCAGAAAAACTTCAGAAGAACAGCGACGCGAGAGCATATTATCAAGAATTCTTGAACACATATCCTGATTCTCCCATGGCAATTGAAACAAGAAAAAGATTATCATCCCTTTCTCTTGAATCTGCTGACAGCAAACCATCGAGCATCATTCCAGGAGACTATGCTCCGAGCTCTGTAATATTAAGGGGTGTGGAACAGCCAAAAAAAGAAGAACTTAGTGTTAATCTTTACATAAATGATCAAATTGAAACAAGAGGCCTTGGGGAAAAGGTGGGGAATAATTGGACAATATCGAAAATAAACGAAAATTCAGTTGAGTTTCAGAGGATTAGCGATAACATTCCAAAAACAGCCCAAATGGGCGCATCTGCTCCATTGCCTTTAGATGACAAGACTTCAGTTAAACTTTCTAAAATCAATCTTGTGAGATACGCAAAAATAACCTTAGATCCTTATTCAAGGAAAGGGGAAACATATGCAAACTTTACAGTACATGTCGGAATAGAAAAGAGGGCAATACAATTAAGTCCCGAGAAGACAAAATCTCTGATAAGCGATTTAAATAATCAGATAAATGCCCTTACCAAGATACATAATGACTTGAGCAATGTTGTTGAACAATGGAAAAGGGCATGCCTTGTTGGAACTGGAGCATTGTGGACATGGAACTTCTTTGAGAATCTTGTATCTCCTGGACAGGCAACTGCAAGAACATTAGTTATGAGCAAGAGTGTAATCATATCTGCTTCTGGAAAGAGTTATACTGGGTGGACTGCCTTTTGCAATGAGCCTTCAAATAGGAAACCAAGAGATACCCTTCAAGAGTGCCTTTTCGCTAACAAAAATGCAATTGATTCAGACATCACTGCTGCTAAGATTGCTGTGACTAAAACAAATGATTTAATGGAAGGGGCACTTGATGGAAAAGATGTTAAGCAAAAAGTCGGATTTTTAAAACTCAGCACTGCAATCAATCAAAATGCCTATGCAGATTCTATTCAGAAAGTAATAGATGGTGATAATATCTATTCTAAATTACAAAATCAAAATATCTCCGGACATCTCAAAGACGGAAGGATAACTCAATCAGATATCAGGGATGCTGTTTTCGAATTGAATGTTCAGAAGGAATGCGTTGGAAAAACTACTGGAATTTGTTCAACACAAGCATCAAGAGTAACTGAAGTTCTGGGTAAAATAGAAAATGCTAACAAGGCAAGCATAGTGGATGCTAAATATGGTACATTGAGCAAGGAACTTGGAATAGATTTTCCTGTAGTGAGACAGGGAGTATCGCCTAATGTGATACCTGCTACAATCGTAGACTCGACACATTCAATTTTCAATAATGCTACCACCATTAAAAGGTATGAGCAGGTAAAGGGGGATCCTAGTTTTAAGACTTCAAAAATCGCCCTTGTAGCATTACAAATATTGCAACCCACTGGAGAAGCAGGAAAGAAAGAAACAATTGATGGGGGCTATCTTTTCATTCTTAATGATGGAAGAGATTCTTACAATTATGACCGCAATAAAATTTACAAGTATAATGGGTCAGTGTTTGTCAAGGTCAATAATGAAAATGAAATAAATACCATAATCCGAGATGCGGGTAGATCAATAAAGAAACAAGAAAAATGTGATTGGGCCTATAGTTCTACTCCGGAAATTCAATTCTGGGATTCGGGAGCAAGCAAGGGCCTTCCGGCGATTATGCCTCTTGGACAGATTAGTACGTTGAGGGGATTTTATGTAGCAACTGAATCTCAGGGAACATCATTGACTTCAGGATTGACAAGTTCTGCTTTTGCAGAATCAGGAAGCCCGCAAACTTTCTGGATATGCAATGTCGGAGAAAATAGGGTTCAAAATTTCGGTCAAATTGGAAGTGATGATGAGGGATGCCAAAGATTTTCATTGGCTGAAACTTATTCTTCGGGTTTATCTACAATGTGTGGGGGAGTTTTAAGTCAAAAAGAAACTACTGAAATGGTTAACAAGGCCATCACATGCATGAAGCAGGCAGCATCCCAATATGGAAAGGTTTCTGGAACCCTAAAAACAAATTGTGGAACATTCAAGATAGGGGCAGGAAAATCATCGGTTCCAAATGTGCAGTGCGAAGATTTCATGAGCCCTGAAAAATGCTCAATAATGTATAATTTATGTGATCCCGTAATCTGTCCCATCAGCAGATGCAATTGGGGAGGAAGATACCCTGTTGATAATGTCATTTCATCTGGAATAATTGGAAGTTTGTTATTCTGCCAGCAAAATGCAGGAACCCCATTCACAAATGGTGGAGTGATGGTTCCAGTGTGCCTTACTGGAATAAATGCGGAATTAGAAAATTGGATAACTATGCTTAATGACACTAGGAAATGTTTGAATGAAAGCCTTACAACTGGAAGAACTGTTGGAATATGTGACCAATTAAAGAGCGTTTACTTATGTCAAATTTTCTGGAAGGAGATAACTCCTTTTATAAAAACCGGAATTCCATATCTTGTTGAGAATACAATAAACAAAAGAACAGGCGGTGGAGAATATCTTACATTCAAAGACACATGGGATAATTCCATAAAGCAATTTAATTATGCAACCCAGTATTTTGGGGCAAATTCCCTTAGGGCATTCCAAGTGAGAAGCACTGAAGAAGTTGGAGATATGGTTTGTAATGCATTCTGGGGAGTAAGATATCCTAATCAAGGAGATTTATTCAGTGAGATGGCAAAGCCAGAATCTCCAGTCCAGTACAATGCATGGTTTGATGAAGAAGTATATTCTTCTGTCACAATTCCCCCAATTTCTCATTACAAAGTTTACTACCATATTTATGCTGGAAATGATAATCCAGTGTATTGGAGTGTTTATCTTTCAGAACCACAGTCATATACTTATCCTCTTGCTGAGAGAGCAACAATCGCCTCAGGATATCTTGAAATGGGCAAATCGGTAGATGAAACAAGGGATTTAACTCTTGCCTCGGGATACAAAAAACTTTGTGTAAGCATCAATGGAGTATCAAGATGTGATTTCCAAAAAGTATCAACAGGCTTTGGAGTTGATCAATTGGTCAATTATTATGTTGCTGATCAGACTATTCCAAATTATGCAATCACGACTGCGGATGAATGCACTTCAGGAGCATCTTCATTGCTGACTGGAAGCGATCTTCCAACATCGCTTGTTCCTATTTTGACTTCTCCAGGCCAAGGAGGATTGGAAGAAATTCTTCAGCCAGAGATATGGAGAAGAGGGATAATAAGGATATGCAGCCAGGATGATCCTGGAAAGGGTGGAGATGAGGAGAGATGGTCTGCCGTGGGCTTCTGTGATGTGAATAAGAAGGTAAGATGCTGGCTTGACACAAGAAGTGTGGAGGGCGCAATCTCTGATTTGAATCTTTCAGGCATGACTCTTGAACAGGCAAGAGCCAATCAAGGGCTCTTCACCATCATTGGGACTTACATCAATGATACTCAAAGCAATATTACCATCTCACAACTAAGAAAAGAAATAGAAGGAGATTTATTTGCTAAAATAACTTCATCTGGGCTTGCCGATGATTTTGAAATCCGTTCTATGATTAATCCTTATCTTGATGATTTGAATAATCTTATACAGCGAAGCAGGTCTGACAGGGCCATGGCAGAGGCTCAACTGCTCATAGGAAGAATATACAATAAAGTTGTAGATAGGTTGCTTGTTTTGGCTCCGCCTATTTCAACAGGCGTTAGCAGAGTAGCCGTATCTCACTGTGATTTTGTTACTAAAATAAGAAATTGCATTGCAGCTGCACCAAGTCATTCAATGGTTCCAGATAATTTGATAATCGGTGTTTCTGTCTTGGAAAGCGACTGGGGAACTAAACCAATCGGAAATAATTACTTCGGCATAAAACCGTCTAAAACCTGGACCGGAAAAACAAAAGACTCTGTGACAACTGAGTATACTAATAATGTCCCTTACAAGGTTATGGCAACATTCAGAGACTATGATAGCATGTGTGATTCTGTAAATGACTTTATCAGTCTTATGGATGTAGTTTATTCCACTGAAATTTCATCACATGAGGGCGATCTTCAAGGCATGGTTGATGCGATAGGAAAAAGATATGCAACACATCCTCAATGGGCTTCTCTTGTTAAATCAAGAATCAATCAAATTCCTTCGGAGCGAAAGTGTAATATTCCTACAACTGTGACCCCGGTGGACACCCAGCCTGTTCTCCAAGGAGCATCAATCACCCAGGTCAATTACACCTACATCGTCGGGGAGGGGGAAACCTTGGAATCAATTGCTTTTAAGATTTTCGGATCAATGCATGATTATAGCTATAATGTTGTTAATAAGATCTATAATGATATAGACAACAGTTTTAGAAATGTAAATCCTTTTTTAGAAAAAATAAATATTACGCAGGAGCTGGCCCCTGGAGAGATAAAAATGGTTCTCAATTATGAAGATTCTCAACAACTAAAAAATATCCCTCCAAATTGTGCAGATTTCAAGGCAACTTGGGCAAATTTAGATAAAACTGATTGCCATCTGGTTAATTTATTGCTAAATGGGGACATATTGAGAAATGAAAAATGCTTTTTCATACCCGATGTGATTGGAATAAATAATAATTGTGTTTCCTGTTCTCAGGCAAAAAACTGTTCAGATTTCAATAATGATGAAGAAAGATGCAATGATCTGACCTGCACTGGAAAAATACAATGTGAATATGTGAATAAGAAATGTGTTATAAAGGGTACTGAAAAAAAAGCTGAAGAGCTATATGGTTTGGCTGCCAATATCAAAAATGATAATTTGAAAAAATCTAAAGCATATGCTGATGTCATTAAAAAATATCCTGGAACAATCTCAGCTAAAAACGCTATTGGTCAAATGATGAAAATTGCTGAAGCTTCAAATGGAGACATCATTTTATATGGCCAAGTAGCCCAGTTTGGAACACCATCTTATCAAGAAAAGGACCCATATGTTTACACTGTTGGGATGAGGGCTAAAACAATAATCAGTGCAATAAATGCCTTCGATAATCTAAATGCTGATTTTAATTCTTGCTATAACTCTAATCTTGAATATTGCATGTGTTTCATGCCAAACTCTTTGAATAATTTCTCAAATATGACTAATATGGGCTTTTCAATAGATTTTGGAGATACAAATATTACTCTGAAATATTTCTTTTATGAAATTAGCGATTCCATCTCTCTCGGAACCCCCACTTCCCTGTCAATAAAATCTTTAACCAATACACCCTATAGGGTAAATTGCACTATCAATCAGATCTATACCTCCATGGATATGAAAAAGCTTTTAACGAGTTATTCAAAAGATTCCAATTTTTTAACCACCCGTAATACTGGCTTGGGATCTGCACTAAAAAAAGGAAAGAGCATCTGTCTTTCAAACAATAAAATTGATTTTAATAACATCCCTTTTGGATCAAATAACATCTGTTAAATAATCAATAAACACTTATTATCTTATATTTTCCTTCAATCTTTCTAAATTTCATTGAGAACGTCTCTATTGGGAAATTTTTATGTGTTGGAACTGCATAAATCACCATATCATCATCTTCAAAATTTACACATGTTTCTGGATCATCCCCCCTTATCCCTGCACATGATTCTATCATTATTATATCAATAAGATTTTCCGGAGAGAATTTCTTATAATCAATCTCATAAAAATTCTTTTTTATTTGAAATATGAATTTTTCCCTATTCTCTTTGTAATCTAAATAATTTTTAGTTTTTACATGATAAACCTTGTCTGCGTAGAATGAAAAAGATTTTTCAGCATCCTCTTTTAATATTGAATCCAGATATTCAAGGAAAACCTTTTTAACTTCTATAATTCTGTTCCATCGATCCGCAGATTCTTTTCCAATATTGGCTCTTTTTTCCTGATTCTCTTTTGAGTAATATTCATCTGCCTCTCTTTTCTCTCTCAAATGCCCCTTATATTGGGTGTCTTCCTTGATCTTATTTTCAATTATTTGATTAAATTTCTTAAAGGGGGTTGAAGAACTGATTTTGAGAAAATATGCGTTGTTTGATTTACATTTATATGAGATAATATCAGTTTTTATATTCTTTTCAGATAATTTATTCTTTGCTTTTATTACTTCTGATTCCCTGGAGGGATCTATATCCAGAATAATCACATAGTCTATATTCTCGGATTTTTTGGCAATCTCTTCAGAAGAAGATATTTGGGGAAGAAAAATATTCAGCCCAATTAAAGTTTCAAGAGCAAGCTTTCTCATAATTCCCATAGCTTTTTAAGATATTAAAAACTTATAAACTTTTTGAAATCATATCATGAAAAGAAATGCTGAGAACAGGATTTGTGCTTAAGAATGAAATTTTTGGCACTGCCAGAAAATTGAAAATTTTCTAAGCAGAACCGAGGTTCAAATCT
Organism: Nanobdellota archaeon; assembly: GCA_018829845.1. GTDB lineage: Archaea > Nanobdellota > Nanobdellia > Pacearchaeales > JAHJTO01 > JAHJTO01. The sequence goes on along the minus strand of JAHJTO010000071.1, from coordinate 8,763 downwards.
AAAAAATGCGGAGAACAGGATTTGAACCTGTGAAGGCACTAAGCCACTACGGCCTAAACGTAGTCCGTTTGACCACTCCGGCATCTCCGCATTAACCAAGAAGAATCAAGAGAATATTTAAAGTTATCATTGACTATCAAAATAATTAATCCCCTTCTTTCAAATGATTTATGAAGACCTTTAAAATCTGGCCGGCTGCCAATTTTTTACTTAAAAGTTTTTGTTTTATGGCAAAATCAAGGAAAATACACTCTAGGACTATGCACTATTTAGAATTAAGGGTCAAAGGTATTTACTTTTTTGAGGATGCAGGGGAAATCCAAAGAATTGTGTTTCCTCTAACAAATGATAGACCCAAGCTTCGTTTCATCTCGTTGTTCACGATTTCTTTTGTATTATCCACTACGATATTTATGTGGATATCAAACGCAAGCAATGTTCCAACCAATTGTTTATTGTCTTTCAATTCTATCAAGATCTCTTTACCTTTTGACTCGTTCAATAAATCCAATGGCCTTTCTATGCCGTTAACCATAATAGCAATTCTCGATGGAAGTTTTTAAACCTTTTTGTGGTGCAAAACACGGATTTATTATTGGGAAAATTCTCATTTCTAGAAAGGTATTTAAAGCATTAATTTTTTCAAGTCTCATGAAGAAGATAAGCGGTGGAAAATACCATCCTTCAAGAAAGAAGAAATTGTACGAAAGGCACAGCACTTCAAGGCTAACTTCTCTTTCAGCAGAAAAGAGAAAAGATTTGAGGAATAAGTGCGGAAAGATCAAAAAAGTACTTCTTTCAATGGACAAGGCATTTGTTTTAGATAAAAAAACCAATAAGGGAAAGGTTGTAAAAATCAAGTCAGTAATTCAAATTCCTTCAAACAGATATTTGAAAAATATCCTAGTTAAGGGAGCAATAATCGATACTGAAATGGGCAAGGCAAAGATAACAAACAGGCCCGGACAGGAAGGGAACATCTTCGCAGTTTTAACCTAATAATTCTTTACAAAATATTCTCTAGACTATGGGCCATATCTTGCGGTGGCGAAAGATTTAAAAAGCAAAACCGAAAGCTTTATAAATCATTATTTGATTATTTTAAAATGCTTAGAAACTTTCAGTTTCTGGCATGTCCAAAACCAAGGTTTTAAGCATAAAAATGTCGTCTAATGTAAAAAAATGTCCGGAATGCGGTTCTACAAAGTTGATTTATGACGAACAGAGGGGGGAAAGCGTATGTTCTGCTTGTGGATTAGTTGTTGAAAGAGAAATGATAGATCAGGGACAGGAATGGAGAACTGGTTTTGAGGATGGCCCCAAGAAGGGAAGGGGGGGAGCACCACTATCTTTACAGAAATTTGACAAAGGACTTACTACTAACATAGGAGAGACCTCTGATATTTACAAGCTTGGAGAAAAGAGAATAAAGAAATACAGCAGACTGAAAAAGTGGCAAGAAAGAGTTTCAACAAGCATTGAAAGAAATCTTAGATTGGCAATGTCAGAATTAAGAAAAGTTGCAAATTTTCTAAACCTTCCAAACATAGTCAAAGAAGAAGCATCCAGAATCTATAATCTTGTTTTGCAAAGGGGCCTAGTAAGAGGAAGAAGTATGGAATCCGTTATCGCAGCATGCATATATGCTGCATGCAGGACTTATAACATTCCAAGAACTCTTGATGAGATTGCGGCAACATCTGATGTTGAAAGAAAAGAAATAGGAAGAACATATCGATTCATAACAAGAAAGCTTGCTATAAATATCACTCCAAGCAATCCAAAAGATTATATTTCAAGATTTTCTTCAGTACTTCATTTGTCTCCAAAGGCACAGAATGAAGCTCTTAAGATCCTTAAGAGAGCAGAACTTTCCGAATTGACATCGGGAAGAGGGCCTGCAGGAATTGCAGCGGCCGCACTTTATGTTGCAGCTTTATTAAATGGGGAAAAGAGAACACAGAGAGAGGTTGCAGACGTAGCCGGAATTACTGAAGTAACAATAAGGAATAGGTATAAGGAACTTCTTGGAAAGTTGGGCTTAGAAGAAAAGCTTAAGCTTAAGGAAGCTGAGAAGGGCAGCAAGTAATTATTTATCAAATAAACTTTTTCTGATTATATTTCAACTGAATCCAGATCTCTTGGAAGGAAAGAATTCTTGAATACTTTTTTTGCCTCTTTCAAAACATCTGCTTCATTTATTTCATATCTTTGGGAAACATGGGTAAGATAAAGTGCCTTGGCCTTTGATTTTTTTGCAATGGTTGCAGCCCTTTCCGCAGTGAGATGTTTGTAACTGTCTGCCTTATCTTCATCTTTTTTCATGTATGTTGATTCACAAACCAAAACATCTGCATCCTCTGCTGCCTTGAAGCAATTTTCATTAAGAGCAGTGTCCATAATAAATGCTATTTTCTTTCCCTCTTGAACATAAGTAACCTTTTTTGACAGGATTTTCTTTCCATTGAAAACCACATCTTCTCCTTGTTGCAATTTTCCTACAATGGGTCCTTTCAGTCCAAGCTTTTTGATTTTGGCAACATCCATCCGGGTTTTTGGCTTTTCTTCGAATGAGTATGCCAATGCCTTTATTCCGTGTTCCATCCTATATGCGCGAAGAATAAATTTGCCATTGTAGATTACTCCTTCATCAATCTCATGGATCTTGATATCTATTTTTCCTTCAAATATAAACATGCCGAGCATGGTTTCTATGAATCTCTTCGTTCCAGACGGCCCATAAATGTCAAGGGTTCGATTGTAATTATTGAGTGCAAGGGTCTGAAGCAGTCCCGGAATTCCAAGGATATGGTCTCCATGCCAATGGGTTATGAGCAATTTTGTAAGTTTGCAAGGATTTATGCCTGCCTTTCTAAATTGCCTCTGGGTTCCTTCCCCACAATCAACAAGAATTGTTTCATCCCCATATCTCAGAAGCATGGCTGTATGATTTCTACTTCTTGTGGGGATTGCCTGGGATGTTCCTAAAAATGTCAAATTCATAATCCCCTCAAGAAACTAAGCTTTAAATATATTCTTTCCATTGATATGGTCATGGTTAAGGTAAACAAATCAAAGAAACAATCCATTTCTGAAAAAAGAAAAATTAAAGCGGTACTTTCAGCAGGAAGAGTAACAAGCAATACCTCTGATGCATTTCAAATGCATGAAAGCGGAAGATTCGGAGAAAAAGTAGAGGGGAAAATACAATATTCATTGGTTGAGGCATTATATTTGATGAACAAGGACAGGCTTGAAGTTCTTCAGAAAAAAAAGAAAATAAAATCAGAGAAATTCATAGAACTGGCATGTGAAAAAGAGTCAAACTTTATGGCAAAATATCCGGTTTTTAGAGATCTAAGGGACAGGGGATATATCGTCAAAACTGCATTGAAGTTTGGAGCAGATTTTAGGGTATATAACAAGGGAGTAAAGCCGGGGGAGGATCATGCAAAATGGATAGTCTTCCCGGTGTATGAATCTTCTGTAATGACTTGGCATGATTTTGCTGCAAAAAATAGGGTTGCCCATTCAACAAAGAAAAATCTTCTAATTGCAATAGTGGATGATGAGGGCGATGTTACATATTACGAATGCAGGTGGATAAGACCCTAATTGTGCCACAAAGTTTAAAACAAAACATTTCTTTCAACGTCCATGGATACTAATTCATTTAATGTTAATGTTCTAAAAGAAAAGCCAAGAATAGTCAACCTTCTGAATATAAGGGGGCCTTCTGTTGCTCCTGCAGTATCCAAGGAGTTAGGCCTTAACAGCTTTTTAGCATCAGCCCTGCTCTCAGAACTTCTACATGAGAAATTAATAAAAGCATCAAATATGAAAGTCGGAGGCGGACCACTATATTATATACTTGGACAGGAGGCATTAGTTGAAAACTTTATACAATATCTACCTGGAAAAGAAAGGGAAGCTTTTAAGATGATCAAGGGGGAAGAGATACTTGAGGATTCAAAACAGGAACCAGCCATAAGGGTTGCATTGAGAGCAATAAAGGATTTTGCCATTCCAATGAAAATTCATCTTGATGATGGTGAGAGAATATTCTGGAAGCTCCATACTATTGGAAAAGAAGAGTTTGAAAAGAGGATAAATTTTATTCTCAATCCAAGGCCCCAGGAAGTTCAAAAGGAAGAGGCAAAAAAGCCAAAACCTCTTTTGGAAACTCTAAAACAGGAAACGATGGAAGAATCCAAAGAAGTAGAAGAAAAACCACTTAGGGAAGACAGAGAAAGTAAGACTGAGAAGGCAGGAAAAAAGCCTAAGAGGGAGAAAAAATCCAAAGGATCATTTGATTTCGAGGTTGACTGTTGGATTAGAGAGAATGGTGCTACAGTAATTGAAATGTCAAAGGACGGAAAAAATGCCATGGGGAAGATATCTATTCCTGAAAAGGGAGACTATGTTCTAATTGCAAGAAATAAGAAAACTCTTGATGAACTTGACCTGATTATTGCAAACCAAATAGGGCTTCATGAAAAGATGCCTATTCTTCTTTTGGCAAACGGGAAACTGAATAAGAAGGCAGAAGAGGTATTTAGCCTTTTTAGGGGCATAACCCTTCATAGGTTATAATCTCTTGAATCCATTTTTGAGGGGACATAATATTTAAATAGGGACTTCAATGGTTACTAAATAATGGGAAGAATAAAAGGAACGATAATAAAAAGGAGTGGAAAGGACCTTATTAGATATAATCCGGGAAAGTTTAATTCTAACTTTGAAGATAATAAAAAAATTGTTATCCAAATTCTGCCCGAAGTTAACAAGAAGTTCATAAACAGCATAGCAGGGTATGTAACAAGACTTGTTAAGAAAGAAGAAACAAAGAAGTAATTAAGCGAGACAAATTATATGGAAAGAAGCGACGAAAATGTGGTATTTATTGGCGGAAAGCCATTTATGAATTATGTTACTGCCGTGGTTATGCAATTTACAACAAAGGGTGCGAGAGAAGTAAATATTCGGGCTAGGGGGAAATTTATTGCAAGGGCAGTTGATGTTGCGGAGATATGCATTAAAAGATTCTTAAAGGAGCGCAATGTGGTTGTTAAGAAAATCAGTATTGATAGTGAAGAGTTTGATAATCGTGAAGGAAAAAGAGTAAATGTAAGTTTGATAGATATTGTTGTAGGATTAAATCGATAATTCTTTAGAATATTATTATAGCTATTTACTATAAAAAAAGTTAAAAAGAGCTTAATCGCTAATTTTATGCTTAGAAGACAGAACTTTCAGGAAGGATATGGGTTTTGAAATATGTTACATCCACAAAAAGAGGACGAAGAGGCATTGTTGAGCATTCTTACTATTGTGTCTCCGGGAACATCATTGAGGGCGGCAATAGATGACATTGCAAAGGGGAGACTAGGAGCATTAATAGTCGTAGGAAATCCTCCAGAGGTCATAGAATTAATAAATGGGGGTTTTGAAGTAAACTGTAAATTTTCACCTCAGAAACTTGTTGAACTCTGTAAGATGGATGGAGCGATAATAGTTGACAGCGAACTTAAGAAAATTCTGCATTCTAATACTCAACTTATTCCAAATCCTAAAATCGAGACTACTGAAACTGGAACAAGGCATAAGGCTGCAGAAAGAACGGCAAAGCAAGTGGATCAATTGGTTATTGCAGTCTCTGAAAGAAAAGGGAGCATCACCCTCTATAAGGGAAAAACAAAATATGTTCTGAGGTCTACACAGGATCTTTTGAACAGATCTGGAGAGACATTGAGAATGCTTGAGAATCATAAAGACATTTATCATGAGCTGATGCTTAATCTTAATGTTCTCGAGTTTACTAGCCTTGCAAGCCTAAATGATGCAGTCTTGGCAATACAGAAAGCAGAGATCATTGAGAGGATAGAACAAATTGTAAGGAGATATATAATAGAGCTTGGAGTGGAGGGAGCATTAATTGAGATGCAATTAAAAGAAATCATCAAAGGCATTTCAAAGGAAGAATTACTTATTGTTAAAGATTATAGTTTGAAAGATGAATTATCTACAAAAGTTGAGTTGTCACAGTTGTCCCTTGAAAAGCTCATAGATACTTCAAATATTCTGAAGGTTTTGGGATATGACAAACTTGAAGAGGTTGTGGAAGTGGAAGGGCATAGAATATTATCCAAGATTCCAATATCTAAAGAAAAGATATCATTGCTCGTGACTCATCTTGGAAATCTTCAGAGCATAATCTCATTATCAGAGGCAGACATTTCTGAATATCTGGGGGATGAAGCCGCAAAGGCATTTATGGAAGGATTGTCAAATCTTAAGGAACAGGTAATGCTTGGAAAGAAAATCTAGGACCGCCTATTTCTTATTATGTATGCAATATAATATACTAAGGCAATTGTCAAAATGAAGATTATGAACATATCTATGTATTCTGTGTAATGATAGACCAGCTGCCAGTTCTTTTCGAGAATATAACCCAGCCACAGTAATATGGCATTCCATATTCCTGCCCCTATTATTGTGAACATTGAAAATTCAAAAAGATTCATTCTCCCAACGCCCGCTGGAATTGAGATTACGTGCCTTATTCCCGGGATAAACCTCCCAATGAGAATTGTTATATCTCCCCTTTTTGCAAACCATTCCTCTGATTTTTTCAGATGATGTTCATTTATTAAAAAATATCTTCCAAATTTTCTAACAAATGGGATTCCTCCGTAATATCCTAGATAATATGAAAATAATGATCCTGCAAGGCATCCAATGGTTGATACAATCAGGGCTGTCCAAAATTCAAAAGTCCCATTTGCAACAAGGAATCCTGCAAAAGGCATGACAAGTTCAGATGGAAGGGGAAACATTGTGCTTTCAAGTGCCATTAAGAAGAACATTCCCCAATAACCTACTGAAGAAATGAATGCAGTTATATTGTTTACGAATAGGTCTATTATCATAGTCTTTTTTGGGAAATGCTTGTGAGCATGCTCAGAAACCTATAGTTTCTAGCACTCCAAAAAGCTTTGCTTTTTCAGAGGATTTGAAAATCTGCCTAATGCCTGTGGGCAGATTTGAACTGCCGACATCTGCCTTATGAGAGCAGTGTTCTGACCGGGCTGAACTACACAGGCGTTATAATACCAAGTAAAAAGAGCTATTTAAAAGGTTTCTGATAAGGGGAAAAGGATTTATATGTTGCTGCAGTTATAATATCATAATGAAAAAATTAGCAGTGATTTTGTTATTTGCAATCCTTATGGGCGGCGTTGTATCTGCACAGCTTTCTCAAGAGGAATCTAAATTAACCAAGAATGTCCCTGATATTTTGGGATTGAAAGTACCATTTTTTGTTGAAGCTCAAAATCTCATTAAAAGATGGAATCAACCCATTTCGGTAATTAGCGGAGAAAAGTTGTCTGTACATTTAGATCCAACATTCAAAGGAATAAATCCCTTCCCGCCTAAACTGTTAATTAAATTTGTTGATCCAAAAACTTTCGTAACAATTACTGTTACATTTTCCGGTCTTGGAACTTCTTTTACAAGCGTTTCATCAAATTTTGTTTTAAGGTTTGGATAATTCTCTTTTTATTTTGTTCGCTATCTCTTGCATGTCTTCTGAAGAAATTTTTTCGGTTTTCCATTTAATCTCTCTGTTATCTCCCTTATATCTTGGAATCAAATGGAAATGAATATGGGGTATATCCTGTCCGGCATCTTTTCCATTGCTTTGCACAATGTTGGATGCAGGAGCGTTTAGGGATTTAAGGATTCCTGGAAAAATCTTTTTGATTGTTTTTATTATATTTTCCAATTCTTTTTCAGGAATTTCAAGGAAATTGGCATAATGTCTTTTTGGGATTATCAATGTGTGGCCAGGATTTACGGGATTTATATCTAAGAATGAAAATGTGGAATCATCCTCATAAATTTTTGAACAGGAGATTTCTCCCTTCACGATTTTGCAGAAAATGCAGTCATCCATTGTTTATTTGATAGTTTTCACCTTTTTTAATATTTGATCCTCATCTCTTTTTCTTGTCCAGTGCTGCCTTCCAAAGGTTACGAGGATGTAATTAATAGATCTCCAATATCTTTTTGGAAATAATTTTTCAAGATCCTTTTCTATCTTATATCTATTTTTATTTTTAGTCCACCCTAGCTTATAAGAAATCCTGCCCACATGCACATCAACACCGACTGCATCGGTTCCATGCGCCTCTGCGAGATAGACATTTCCAACCTTTCTTCCAACGCCCGGAAGTTTCATCAATCCTTCAATGTTTTTCGGGATTCCTTTTTCTGAGATTATTTTAGCAGTTTCTTTTATGTTTTTTGATTTTGTTTTGTAGAAATTAATCGGACGGATAATTTTCTTGATATTATTGAGTGGGGCATCCCCTAATCTTTTTGCGGAAGAATATTTTTTGAACAATTTTTCACAAACAACAATAGTTACTTCATCCCTTGTTTGGGCAGATAAAATTGTGGATATCAAAACTTTCCATTTCTCCTTCCATTCGGCCGCAAGCCTCATGGGATTTCCTTTTATGATTCTTTCAATTAATCTCAATTGTCTTATTGCTCTTTTTGAATTCATGCTAATATCAATCATTAATGCTTTAGAAATGTATGTTTTCTAATTAGCTGTGTTATCCGAAAATTAGTTCTCAAGGCTGATGTTAATCAGCCCATGAAATTCAATAAAAAGAGCTTGATTGAAACCTTAAGGCTGAAAAACGAGGGCAAATCAAGCTATCAGGCGAGGAAGATCGCACATGTTTCAAC
>JAHJTO010000070.1 GCA_018829845.1 Nanobdellota archaeon | reverse complement strand
ATTGCCTTCAACTTTTCTATGAATTTTGATCGGAATATTTCCAATCTTTGAGAGCTGTAAAATCCCTTTTTTCCCATGTAAATGCGTAAGCGAAAAGCCTGATTGATTGTAAGTGAAAGTTTTGAACCAATTTTTACCTTTGAATCTTAATCTTCCAACTTTATGCCCTTTCTTTTTGAGGTGAGATAATGATGATAAATTTCCGAATAATCTTTGGTTTTCCATCTGCAAAACTTTAGAATGAACATCATTCATTTCAGGATAAGCAACTTTCAAATCCAAAAGAAAGTTTTGGATTTCGTTTTTTGTATAACCTTCATTCAGTTCTGAAAGCAGATGATTATAAGTTTGCCTGCAAACTTCTTTAGCAATTTCTAACTTTTCTTCTTCTGCTTTCTTGGGGTATAATCTAAATTTGTATATTGTTGTCATTTTTTGTTTTCATTAGTCGATTTATTATTTCATCATATGTTTCTCTTTTGGTTATTCTTAATTTTTTCATCTTTTCTAAAGTTTTATGTTCGATTTGTATAGTTGTTCTTTCTTCCATACATAACTAAGACATAACCTATTTATATATTTTTCTATACCCCAATTCATCCATAACCTAAATCAAAGATTCGAGGAATGGGACCTCTTGAGGAAGAGTTAAATTTTGTTTTAATAGGTTTACGGGCCTAGTAGGTGCTCTGCAACGGAGTTGCAGGCACTGCCAGAAATCTGGAAGATTTCTAAGCAGATTCGAAGAATCCTCTTGAACCTTACGGGCCTAGTAGGATTCGAACCCACACGACAGGGTGTCTTCAAACTTGTTTGATCAAGTCATACCGAAGCCCTGCAGGCTATCCATTACCTCATAGGCCCATGATATTTCCAGTAAAAGCTGGTTTAAATCTTTACTGCTCGCTAGATTTATAATGTATTGTTCACCATTTATCATATGAAAAAGAGGTCGCAGTTTTCAAATGCAGTTGCTCTGCTTCTCGGAACAACAATAGGGGCAGGGGTATTTGGAATTCCCTATGTGTTTGCAAAAGCAGGAGTTTTAGTCGGATTCATCAATTTGTTGATTTTAGGAACGGTCATCCTTGTTGTAAATCTTTCAATTGGAGAAGTTGCACTAAGAACAAAGAAAAGGCATATGTTGGCGGGGTATGCTCAAAAGTATCTTGGAAGATGGGGCAAATATGTCATAACATTTAGCGTGGTCGTTGGAATTTTTGGAGCAATGATTGCATATCTTATCGGTGAAGGAGAGGCATTATCGGCAATGTTTGGAGGAATCCCCCTGATTTACAGTTTAATTTTCTTTTTGCTGATGATCCCGATAATATGGTTTGATTTGAAAGCTGTTGCGGAATCAGATAAAATTGTCAGTATTGTCATGCTTGCAATAATTGCTTTCATTTGCGTAGCTGCTTTTTCAAGCATGGATGTTGAAAATATTAAGCCATTTGATTTTGGAAAATTCCTTCTTCCTTATGGGGTTGTTTTATTTGCAATGATTGGGGCATCTGCAGTTCCAGAGATGGAAGGGGAACTGATAAGAGAAAAGAAGAAGTTGAAAAATGCAATAATTATAGGAACGATAATTCCCTTGCTTGTATACTTTATCTTTTCCCTAGTGGTTGTAGGAGTTACTGGTTTGAATACTACTGAGGTTGCAACAATCGGTTTGGGAAATGCCATGGGCCGATATATGATTATTCTTGGAAATATTTTTGCATCCTTGGCGATGGCTACATCATTCATATCTTTGGGGTTGGCTATGAGGTGGATGTTGCGATATGATTATGGGATGTCAAGATTTATGAGCTGGGCACTAACATGTTTTGCTCCATTGGCTATCTTCCTGGCAGGAGCAAGATCATTCATAGGGGTTATCGGGATAACTGGGGCAGTTGCAGGGGGGATAGAAGGAGCATTATTAATATTGACTGCAAAGGCTGCAAAGAAAAAGGGAGAAAGAAAGCCAGAATATAGCATAAATCTCAATTGGTTCTGGGTAATTCTTATAATTCTTCTGTTTGCAGTGGGAATTGCATATCAATTTCTGTTCTAGATGAATAATAATGCATTAATAGAAAGACTTAAATACTTCATAATATATTAATGCATTAATGAATGAGCTTTTAGATAATATTAATGAGTTTTTAGAATCTGGAGAAGACAATCTTAAAAAAGAAAGATTTAATGCTGCAATTTCAGATTTTTTCAAAGCAATTGTTGTTGCATGCGATTATATGATCTATAGGGATATGAAGATTCTTCCAAAAAATCATTCTGAAAGATTTTCCCTATTGAACAAGTATTTTAAAGAAATATATGGCGAAGTTTCAAGCCTATTCATTATTTATACAAACTCTTACAATTTTAAAATTAAAAAGGAGGATGCATTGAAAGCAAAGAATTATGCCTACAAACTCGAATCTTTCATCAATAAAAAATAGGGTAAAATCTTTGATTTCCGATAAGGAGATCATTGAGATAGTAGTATTCGGCTCTATTCTGAAAGGAAAAGTTTCACCATCAGATGTAGATCTTGCAGTGATACTGGATAAAAAACCGTCACAACAATTATTGAAAAAGATAAACTCTTTTAATGAGTTTCACATAAGCATATTGACTGCAAATGAATTCTTTTTGAATTCTCCATCAATTGTCCATACCCTGGTCAGAGAAGGATATGGGCTTAAGAATAATAAATTTTTAGCAGAAAATTTCAAATTTTCAAATAAAATACTCTACAATTATTCGCTTATCTCATTTCCCGCATCAATGAAAGTCAAGATAGTAAACATTTTGAGAGGGAAGAGGGAGGAAAAAGGAATAGTTGAGAGCAATGAGGGGAAGTGGCTTGCAAATCAGGTTTTTGTTGTTCCAATAAACTCTGAAAAACTTTTCGAAGAATTCTTCAGCAGGTTTTCAATAAAATTCACTAAATCTTATGTATTAATACATTAATTAAAGATGGGAAAAAAGATAAAATCAGATAATGCATTAATGATAATAAGAAACCAAAAAGGTTTCTGTCATGCAAAAAATCAAAAAAGATTTTTTATCATCAAGAGAAATAATCTTGCCCTTTTATTGAAAAAGCATGGAATAAAGAGATTAAATAAAAATGCCTTGAAAATGATTGAAAAGAAACTCGAAGAAAAAGCTGAAATCATGGCAGAATTGATTGCCAGAAAGCTGATGCTTGAAGGAAGAAAGACGCTGAAAGAAGAAGATATTTCTTCTTTGGACAAGCCTGCCGAAAAAAGAGTATTTGAAATCTAAATCTGCTGTTCTTACCAACAGAACTTATCAAAATGCAGTTATTTGTTGGTAGAATTAACAATTACATATTCTACAATCTGATCATATCGGCGCCCATTATACTTCTTTTTCTAATTAAGAATTTCATTCAAGCTCTTTTGATAATATTTGTATTATCTCGAAGCAGCATTTATCTCAAAATTCAATTTGTTTTATAATTTTCTTTTCCAATCTTATCTTTGTATAAACTGCAGATTCCAGATCTTCAAAGAAGCTGTTAAGAAGAAGCGCAAAAGACCTTCTCCATATTTTATTGTCTTTCATTGAAAGACACATTTTGAATGCAGGAAGCGTTTCCACTAGCTCAAAACGCTTCAGATGATCTGCCTCTATCCAATCTTTCCAAAACTTTATTTCAAAGTCCCTGTATTTTGTTTTTTCATTTTTCATTTTCTATCCTTCAAAAGCCACTTCCAAATCGGTGTCAATCTTATTATACCCTCTTCTAAATTTATCTCTCTTTCTTCATTTTTAGTTATTATCATCCCTTCTTTTTTATTGAACTTTTTCATAAATCCTTTCAGGGCCTTTAAGTCTTCTGAATTAATTTTCTCCTGATATTTTACTTCTATTGGCATGTCTTCATAAACGATATCAATTTCACTACCATTTTTCCAGAAACAAGATGCCCCTATGCTGTTTACTGCCAAAGTTTCAATCATTCTTCCAAAAAAAGCTTCATCTATTTTAGATTTATATAAATATGCCAGGGCATTATCTGCGGGATAGGCCCGTTTTCTCTTTCTGAGGGTAGTTATGCTTCCCTTTCTATAATTCCCAAGCAACTTTATTAAAAAGCTTTCTTTAAGATAAAAGATATAATTTTTTATTACCCTTCTGTCTTTATCAAATTGTTTGCCTAAAGATTGATAGTCCAAGTACATACCGGGATTTGTGGCAATTAACTCTATAATGATCTTTAGAAATTCCGGATCTTCTATTCTAAATAGCTTTGGAATATCTTTGTAAACTATTTTATCAATTACTAACGATCGGACATATTCTTTAAAATCCTTATCACTTTCAAAATGGAAGGTTTCTGGAAACCCTCCTCTTTCTGCAAATTTAATAAAAAGAGGTTTAATCTTAGTTTCATATTTAAACTCTTCTTCCTTTATTTTATTAAATCGGAGATATTCTTTAAAAGTAAAAGGAGTTAATGTAAACTCGAAAATCCTGCCGGCCAGGGTCTCCTTCGTCTTTTTTCTTATAAAAAGCGATTCCGAACCGCTTATTATAAATTTCAATTTAGGGTAAAGGTCATAATACTTTTTTAATTCATTTTCCCAATTATCACATTTTTGAATCTCATCTAAAAAAACATAAATTTTATCTTCCCTAAAGTCCTTTTTGTGTATCTCTCTATAAGTATCTAAAACATCATTCAATTGAGCACCGGATTCATCGAAGGAGAAAAACAGTATATTCTCTTTTAAGATCTTTTCATCAATCAATCTTTGAATAAGCTGATAAATTATTACTGTCTTTCCAATCCTCCTGAGCCCGACTAAAGCAGATATGAATTTTTTATAAAGCTGCTTTTCTATCTTTTGATAAACATCTCTTTTGAAAGGCAGAGCTAATTCCTCATCTACTTTCCCTTTTATCCACCAATGGTTAAACTCTTCTATTTTGGCCTTTTCCATATTTATATTAAGTACATTATGATGTACATATTTATAAACTTTATGGTCATACTGATGTACTTATCTTAGATACTAATTTTGGCAATATTTCTAAAGTGATACAATTTTTGTTACCCTCTTGTATGTTTCAATCATCACCTTCTCTATAAAATCTGCAGTTATAAAACGGACTTTTACCAAATAATCATAAGTTTAGAAGGTGGTTTTAGACGCTAATTAAACGAACATAAAAAAGTTTAAATACTGGTTTTAGCTAACTATGGATATTCATATGACTATAGGTAGGTAAAGTCAGCTATGTCAGAAAGAGATTTTAATAAAGAGATAATGAAGATTGTCGAGAGAGTGAAAGTAGTCACTACTTCTGAAATTGCTGCTGAATTAAAGGTTTCTTGGAACACCGCAGAAAATCATCTTTTAGAATTGACTATCGAGAACAAGATAACACGGATGAAAAAAGCGGGGGTGAATCTATGGGTGATCAAGTGAAACAAACCTTTTTAGAAAAAAACTTTGCAAAAAAAGAAAGCAATATAAAAATAAAAAAGAGGCAAAACATGAATAAGGAAGAATTGGAATTTATTTCACAAGAAGGCGAAGGCTTGAAAATTGAGTTTAAAGAATCTTTTGACAAATCAATTGCTAAAGAAATTGTTGCTTTCGCTAACTCTGAAGGCGGCAAGATATTTTTAGGCATTGATGATAATGGGAAAGTAAAAGGAATAGAAATTACAAACAAATTAAAATCACAAATTCAAGATATTGCGAGAAACTGCGATCCTTCAGTGAAATTAAGCCTTGAAGAATTTGAGAATATTCTGATTGTTGATGTTAAAAAAGGAAAGGATAAGCCCTACAAATGCCATGAGGGATTTTATTTAAGGGAAGGACCAAATTCACAAAAATTAAAAAGAGACGAAATTCTAAAGCTAATTACAGAACTCGGAAAAATAAAGTTTGATGAGCAAATAAACGATGCATTCAGGTTTCCAGCAGATTTTGATGAGAAAAGATTTTTAGAGTTTCTTAAAAAAAGCAATATTTCTAGAACTATTTCCATAAAAGAAATTTTAGTTAATCTTTCCCTGGGGGCCATTATAAAAAAGAAATTTAAACTAAACAATGCAGGCATTTTACTATTTGCTAAAAACCCAGAAAGATTTTTTAGGCAAAATTTTGTTACTTGTGTATTGTATAAAGGTAAGAAAAAAGTAGACATTATCGATAGAAAGGATTTCAACAATGATTTATTGACAAATTATGAAAATACATTTGCATTCCTAAAACAGCACTTAAGATTAGAGTATGAAATTAAAGGGTATGGTCCAAGAAAAGAGATCCCTGAGATTCCTTACGAGGCTTTAAGAGAGGCCATAATTAATTCTTTGATTCATAGAGATTACTTTGAGGATAGATTTGGCATTTTTGTAGAAATATTTGATGATAGGGTGGAGATAACAAATTATGGAAAGTTGCTTTTTGATAAAAAAGATCTAGGAAGAATAAGTATGCCAAGAAATCCTATTCTTTTTGATATATTTTATAGAATGCATTTGATTGAAAAGGTTGGCTCAGGAATAAAAAGAATAAAGAAACAAATTAGGGAAAGAGGTTTAAAAGTTAAGTTTGAAACAAATGAGTTTTTCAGAATTGTGTTTTACAGGCCAAAAGAAATGGTGAAAACTGTGGTGAAAACTGTGGTGAAAACTGTGGTGAAAATTCTTGCTTTAATTGAAGAAAATCCTAAAATAACACGAGAAGAACTTTCTGAAAAAACAGGACTCACAATAAGGGGTGTAGAATGGAATCTTGCAAAACTCAAACAAAAAGGCTTATTGAAAAGAATCGGCCCTGCTAAAGGAGGGCACTGGAAGATTAAAAAATTAAAAACAAAATATGGATGATAAAATGACTAGCAATCCAATTGAAATAGAAAAAAGCAAAGGGGGAAGAAGTATCAAAGGGTATTGCGCACTGATTTCAATAGTTATATCTCTTGTTGCAATGATGTTCGGGACATTTGTTCCATTGATTGTTTCAACAACAATTATCGCATTGTTTGTTGTTTCGAAGAAGATTAATGTTTCAAGAAAGGTTCTCGGATATTTTGTTTTATTCTTAATAGTCGGATCATTATTCACATTCGGGGCAATGCCTTTCATACAAAAGGGCATGACTGGGAAAACTATTGACGGGGATTTAATGCTTGTTGATGAGCCAATGTCTCAAGATGAAATAGTAGAACAACCTGCTTCAGAAGAATCTGATTCTGGATCTCATGAATCTCAGACAGAATCTTCATCAAATCTTGCAAAGGAAGTTTTAATTGAAGATCAAAATCAAAATGCCATTAGTGCAAGCATTGTTTCAGATGAAGACAAAAAGACATTGACAGTAACTCCAGAAAATTCTGTAATCAAACAAATAGAATTCAATGATTTGATTGACAATGGGAAGAATACGCTTAGAATGTCTACTATGTCTGGAGAGGTTAGTATCCAGGAAGAGGCATTTGAAAATAAATTTGTTCAGTCATATTCCATTGATCCAACTGAATTAAATTTCACAAATGCTACAGTTACTGTCCAGGCCAAAGGAAGCGAGCTTTACAAATGCAAGGATTGGAACTTCACAACCCAAACTTGTTTTGGAAGTTGGAATTTGTTAAAATCTGGATTGACTCCTGGACAGGATTATACATTCACTCTGACTGCCGATGATCCTGGATTCGGAGAAATAAATGCAACAGATGCACATCATTTAGACTCTAACTATGGATTTATATCAGATATATTTGCAGAAATTGAGCACCAAGATGGAAATTGGTCTGAGAAGATTTATCATGATGAATATGTGAGGGTTATATTTGCTGAAAACTTAACCAATGGCTCGGTCATAGACCTTTATGCAAGGGGGCCTTCTTCAGAAGATACTTGGTTTGAGATCTATCCCGAGAATGCAAGCTCTCCATTATTGGGGACATCCAGGATGTTTAATTCAATAGGACAGCTTGATTTGATTATCTTGGTGAATGTCACAACTCCTGCAGATACTTTTGATTTCAAGATCGTGAATAATGCAAGCAATGCTTCAGCTTATTTAGAATTTGATTATGTGCATGATGAGTTAATAAATGGAACCTGCAGTGCAGTAATATGTACAGATAAAGCAGGAACTGTTGCTTGTACTTGTGTACAAGTTAATGCTGCTGATAATGTTTATGCAGGGGGAGTTGCGCTAGATTGTAAGGATTTATCTTGTTCCGTAAATTCAACACATAATGCATCGATTCCTGATGGGGCTGCAATTGATTCGGCAGAAGCAGTAATTGAATGGGGTACGCTAAATGGAGGAAATGTAACTATAAGTGTTTTTAAGAACAGCACCCAGACATGGCATGTTGTGAATAATACAAACTATATTGAAACTGTTACAGAAGCACAGTTTACCTATAACTTATCACAATGGATAAATACTACTGAAGATGCTAGAGAATCAAGAATCTTATTCTTTATAGAAGATGTTGGTCCTGATGCAAAACTTAGTTATGATTATGTTACAGTTAATATGGGCTATACAACAGGCCCTATTGATTCAACAGCTCCAACAATATCAATAGTCAGTCCAATAAATGGAACGATTTACAATAATGCCACCCAGCTTGTAAACATAACAAGTGATGGAGATAATATTTGGTTTAACAATGGAACTGCAAACATTACTTATGTTCCGGGAACATAT
>JAHJTO010000069.1 GCA_018829845.1 Nanobdellota archaeon | reverse complement strand
CAGAAAATTTTCAACAATCGTAGGAATTTCTCACTTCATATTGGGTGGAAAGGATGAACATGGATTCGCCCTTTACGATGTAACTCCTGATGGAGCGGTTTCAGAGCATTCAGATTATGCAACCTCGGGAGCATACGGAGCAATCATAGCCTACGGAATATTGGAAAATGAATGGAAGCCACACATGACCATGGAAGAAGGAAAGAAGATGGCCATGAAAGTGCTGCTCACTGCAATCAAGCGAGATGCCAGTGTCGGAAACGGCATTGACATGGTTATCATTGACAAGAAAGGAGTCAATGAAATCAAAGAAACAACACTAGAATAATTCTGCATGCCTGAAAAGGAATGCACGGAAATTGGAGACAATTTCTGGCACGCCAAAAATCCAAAAGGATTTTTCAGCGTTTGCAAATTCTAAAAATAACTTTAAGAAATAAAATGGGAGACATCCTGAAAAGCGTAGTAAAGGAATTACCAAAAAACGCAGTTAGCACTGCAAATTTTGAAGGCGCAAACATAGTTCTCTATACTGAAGACAAAGAATTCTTCCTTAGCGGAGAAGATCAGATAAGGAAAGTTGTCAATCAGATAAAGAAGAGGATAGAGCTGAGAGCAGAGCAATCTCTTCTTATGGATGAGGCAAAGACAAAGAAGATGATTGAAAGCATTATCCCTTCAGAAGCAGAAATCACAGATGTCATATTTGACACTCAAAGAAGCATAGTCGTAATAGAATCAAAGAAGCCGGGAATAGCAATCGGAAAAGGGGGAGAGATTCTTCACAATCTAAAGAAAGAAACCTTTTGGACACCCCAAATACAAAGAAGCCCAGCCATAAGGTCAAAGATCACAGAGGCAATAAGGCAAGTATTATATGCCAACGATGCATACCGAAAAAAATTCTTGAATAACATTGGAAAGAAAATCTACAAAGAATGGAATCCTGAAAAGAGAGAAGAATGGATCAGGATAACATTCCTAGGTTCAGCAAGACAAGTTGGAAGATCATGTTTGCTTTTGCAAACCCCTGAAACAAAGATTCTTATGGATGTTGGAATAAATCCGGCAGCAGAAAATCCAGGAGATAAATTCCCATACTTCAATGTTCCAGAATTTAACATAGATCAATTAGATGCAATAATTCTTTCACATGCTCACCTTGATCATTCAGCCCTTGTCCCATATCTTTACAAAATGGGATTCAGAGGACCAACATACATGACAACTCCGACGAGAGATATTGTTGCCCTTCTTGCTCTTGATTTCATAGGGGTTGCATACAAACAGGCAGCTGTGCCATTATTCTCAATTGAAGACATAAAGGAAATGGTAAGGCATACAATATGCCTTGATTACAATGAGGTAACCGACATTGCCCCTGATGTGAGACTGACTTTCTATAATGCAGGACATGCACTTGGAAGTGCAATGACCCATTTGAACATTGGAAACGGCCTACACAATCTTCTTTACACTGCGGATATGAAATATGGGTCAACCAAAACCTTGGAACCTGCAGCAATTTCATTCCCAAGGCTTGAAACTCTTATTATAGAATCAACTTATGGTGGGAAGGATAATACTCTCCCTTCAAGAAAAGAATGCGAGGATGAGCTCTTTGCAGTCATTAGAAAGGCAATAGAAAGGAAGGGAAAGGTCTTGATTCCTAGCCTCGGAGTAGGAAGGGGTCAGGAAGAAATGCTTTTGATAGAAGAAGCCATGTCCCAGGGATTAATCCCAAAGGTCCCAGTTTATGTTGACGGAATGGTATGGGACATAACTGCAATACATACAGCCTATCCAAATTTCCTTAGCAATAATGTTAAGAATAAGATATTCAAAGATGAGAATCCTTTCTCTTCAGAAATTTTCAAAAGAGTAGGGTCTCCTGCAGAAAGAAAAGAAGTTGTTGAAGGAGGTCCATGTATCATCGTAGCCACATCTGGAATGTTGACAGGTGGAGCATCCCTTGAATATTTCAGAGAAATGGCAGATGGCAAGAACAACATGGTGATCTTTACATGTTATCAGGCATCTGGATCTCTTGGAAGCGATGTTAAAAATGGTCTGAAGGAAGTAAGGCTTTCTGGAGAAAATGGAAGAGAAGAAGTTGTCCCAATAAATATGGAAGTTGTTCCAATAGATGGCCTTTCAGGACACTCTGGAAGAAACCAACTTTTGGCTTTCATAAATAATATGAATCCAAAGCCAAAGAAAATCATAATCAATCACGGAGAACAGTCAAAGTCTCTTGATCTCGCATCTTCACTATACAAAATGTACAAGATTGAAACTGTTGTTCCAAGAAATCTTGAAACATTGAGATTGAAGTGAATTATTTTCTCAACTTTTGTCCCTTGGAAATAAAAAACCCAGTTTACTTCTAAAAAATGATGTCTGAATCTGAACGCATATTTCAAAGTCAATAAGTGTTTATAATAAAAAATGATTTCTTATTTCTGTCAAGTCATAATTGAGAGTTATGGCATGGCAAAAAACAGGAGGGTGAAATGGCTAAACCAAAAAGAGGAGACAAATTGCAACTAGGACGGGTTAATGAGGGCAGATTAGATATGGCTCTGGAGTACATTGAGCATGAGATAAGGAAGTTGGAAAACAGGAAGGATGAACTAGAGCAGATGAGTGAGAGGCTTATTGCAAAGCAAGATCTTCTTGAACGGCAAAGAGATTATGCTGCGCTAAGATAAGAATTAACTCAATCAAAGATTATTTTTCTTTTTTAATATTTTTTCTGAAAATTCTTCACAGAAAACACGTGCATAGATTATTTTGCTTCATAATCCCTTTCCATTGTTTTAAGCCCCATCTTAGTTTAAAAATATTTACAAAAGAAGTGTTATGAGCCATCCAATCAAACATCCAAGAGTTATGAATGGCATTGCAGGATAAAACTTTCCTTTTCTAGAATATGCAAACAATGCAAGAAGAGCAATAGTCGAAGATGCAACAATTATCAAAGCAGGAATCAATCCTGAAGCTCTCAGCATAACTCCGGCGAATATAAGCGGGAAGGCCACGTCTCCACCTCCAAGTATTGCAAGGGAAACTTTAACTTTTGACTTCTTAAGTTTTCCTTTGGCTTTTCTAAAATTCAAAAGTTGATTTTTAGTAATATATGGGATGAAAAATCCTGTGAATATTTTGAGATTCTGTATCTGATATTTTGCCAAGCCAACCATGAAACTGCTTTTCCAAACTGCATACATGTCATATATTGAGATTATGAACAAAAGAACGATTATGGCCCACACATTTAAAATGGGAACGAATATTGCTGCCAATCCAGGATATATCAAAAGCTCTGTGGCATTGTGAACTATTATGTTTCTTTTGAATATCTTATAGAATGTAAGGGGTAGTGCTAAACCCAATGCTATGAACTCCAGCCTTATATCTGATCCTGGAAAAAATCTTATAAAAATAGCATTAAGGGCAATTGAGATGGTAATCAAACTTACAAAAGTGAACCATGCTCTAATGAGTGTTGTTGCTTGAATTTTCATAAGCAGGACAAAAATTAATATTGCAATAACCAAAGATATTGCTATGTTTGCAAAGCCTATCTGGGGATCCATCTTTGGAGGGTCCATCCCATAAGGAATTGTTACATTCTGAACCTCCACGGTCTGTGTCCCATCTGGAGCTATGGTGGTTATGGTTTTTGGAGAATATGCGTCTATTACTGCAAGGCCGATTAATTGTGTGGCAAGAAACATTAACAAAAGGATAGCTGTAATCTTCACCTCATGTTTCATGATTTTTTTAGGACAAACTCATTTATAAAACTTTATAAATAATCGTCGTGTAATTCTTACTATGCTTGGGAACTCAAAAAGTTTCTAGCATGTAAAAATTTAGGAGAAATTTTAAACATGACACAAGAAGAGGTAAAGGTGACCCCATGGGAAGTCTCAGGAGAAATAGATTATGAGGAGATTATCAAAGAGTTTGGAATATCCCCACTGAAAGAGCTGCCAAAGGAATTCCAGAAAGACATTCTTTTTAGGAGAGGTTTGGTATTTGCCCACAGAGACATCCAAAGGATTCTAGAAGCAATCAAAGCAAAAAAGCCATTTGCCATGATGACTGGAATGATGCCAACTGGAAAATTTCACATAGGGCATATGATGGTTGCACGTCAGATGGTATTCTGGCAGAATATGGGCGCCAAGATTTACATCACAGTGGCCGACATTGAATCATATCATACAAGAAATCAATCACTTGAAGAAAGTAGAAAAATCGCCCAGGATTATCTTTTAAATTATATCGCCCTCGGTCTGAAGCCCAAGAACTGCGAGATATATTTTCAAAGTGAACGCTCAAAGGATGGAAATAAGGCAAATGCCTATTATAGACTTCAAAACCTGTTTGCAAGACATGCAACTTTCAATGAATTCAAGGCAGTATATGGAGAAATAACTCCTGGAAAGATGGTTTCTTCCCTACTTCAGGCAGCAGATATGTTCCATCCTCAGCTTCCAGAATTCAATAATCCTCTTCCAACCCTGGTTCCTGTAGGAATAGACCAGGATCCACACATAAGGCTTGCAAGGGACATCTCACAAAGGATAAAAGGATTTAATTTTATTCAGTTGAGCTCAACATATAATTTTTTCATGCCGGGATTGAAGGGTGGAAAAATGTCTGCATCAGATCCAACATCTTATATCGCTCTAACAGATACTCCAAAGGAAGCCAAAGACAAAATAATGAAACATGCTTTCTCAGGAGGTCAGCCAACCCTCGAGCTTCAAAGGAAAAAAGGCGGAAATCCTGACATAGACATCTCATTCCAATATCTTAAAATGATGTTCGAGCCCGACGACAAGAAGCTGCAAAAGATATACAATGACTACAAATCTGGAAAAATGCTTACGGGAGAATTAAAACAACTCCTTATTGACAAAATAAATGTCTTCTTGAAGCATCATCAGGCAGAGAGAGAAAAGGCAAAGAAGCAGCTGGACAAATTCCTCTTCAAATAATAATTCTGGATCTGTTACATCTCCGAAGTAACTACATCATCGAAAGGTTTATAAATAATAAACTACTGTGAAATAATGAAATAAAATGCTTAGAAGCAAAGCTTCCGGGCATGTCAAAATTTCGGAGAAATTTTAAACATGATAGCAAAACCAGAATTAATCAAACAAATAAAGAACCATTTCAAACTTAATATTTATGAAACCAACGTATGGTTGGCACTTTTGAGCAAAGGGATTGCAACGGCAGGAGAGATCGCAGAGATTTCAAATGTTCCAAGATCAAGAACTTACGATGTTCTTGAAGGCCTTGAGAAGCAAGGATTCGCAATAATGAAGCTTGGAAAGCCAGTAAAATACATCGCAGTTTCTCCCTCAGTTGTTATTGAAAGATTGAAGAACAATGTTGTGAATGATGCCAAGGAAAGATCAGAGGAGCTTGCAAGGATCAAGGGCACAGAAGACTATACACAGCTTATGCTTTTACACAAAAACGGGATAGAACCAATAGACCCATTCGAAGTTTCTGGAATGCTGAGGGGAAGATCCAATTCTTATGCTCATATGAAAGAACTTGTTTCAAGGGCTTCAAAAGAAGTAAAGCTTCTTACAACCGCATCTGCACTTGCAAGAAAGAAATTCTTGAAACCTATTTTTGAATCATTGAAAAAGAAAGGTGTTTGTGTCAAAATCGCAATAAATGGAAGCGATGAAGAAATCAAGGCCCTAGAAAAGGATTTCAAATCTATTGAATTGAGAAAATCAGCAATCAATAGCAGATTCTGCATAATTGATGGAAAGGAAGTACTTTTCATGATGAACCCATCTAATATTGATGAGGAGAATGACCATTCAGTATGGATTAATTCCCAATTCTTTGTTTCCTCACTGAACAATCTTTTTTAATCTGCTTGGAAGAAGTAGGAGTTCAAAATGACTACTTTTCTAACAGAAACAATAAAGTCGGTCAAATATGATTTAAAAAATAATCTTGATCTGATGATTTTAGCCGCTGTTAGTTTATCAATATCAGCTATTCCCGCATTCAGGGTATATGGGATAGAAGGTCCCAAGGCAGCTAAACAAGAAATGGAAAATAAACCTTTCACAATTTTTTCTTCAAACGGGGATTATTTGGGGAGATATAATAAATGCATCATGTCGGAAAAATTAGAGAATGCGTTAAAATGTGAAGATTACGCTCTTAATAAAAAATTGGAAATCAAAGAGGATTATATCCTTTTTAAGAAGAATAAATAATTCTAGGTTAAAATGGCCAATAATTCTTATAGCAAGCTTTACCGTGCCAAACTTTTATCCGCATTAGGGGCAATATTTTGCGGTACCGTTGGAGGTTATAATATTTATACTCATTATAGTAAAAATCAATCAATAAACTTTTCAGAATTCCCCAATGAGAAGAAACTGTCAATCTCACTGGAAGACTACATGCATATCAATGGAAAAAATACCCGTGACTATGACATGCTTGAGATTTATAACTGTGACCAGAAATTCTCCAAGAATACCGAGATTGTTGTAGAATATCGGGCACCCTGCAAGGGAATAGTTCTTATTCCCAAACCATAATTTTGTCTATTCTCGTTAAAACCTCAAACTTTTTAAGTATTCTAGGCCCTATGTAATCTATGGCCTTAAAAGAGGACCTCTCAAACACCATACAGTCATTGAGTCCAATTGAAAGAGAGATAATTCCATTTCTCAACCTCAAAACTGCAGGGGATATAGCTAGACAGGGAAAGTTTGATCCAACCAAGGTAAAAAGGGCCTTGGAATTTCTTAGCAACAAGAATATTCTTACTATAAAGCTCATCCCTCAAAAGACCGTCGTATTTGGAAGCAATGGCTTCAATTACAAGAAAAATGGCCTTCCTGAAAGAAAGCTTCTTGACATAATTTCAAAACATAAAAAGATCTCTCTTGAAAATGCAAAAGGCCTTGCAGGTTTGAATGATCAAGAATTCAGCATATCTCTTGGAATACTGAAAAGAAGACTTATGATTGATCTGGAAAAGGACATAATCATCCTAAAGGCAAATGAAAATGATATTTCAAAAAGATTTATGGAAGAAGATTTTTTGAATTTCATCCCCTTAGATTTTTCAAAGCTAACTCCGGAACAGAAATTTGCCCTAGACCGCCTTATTAGAAGAAAAGACATCGTAAAAGTTGAAGACTTCAATGAATTTTCATTCGAACTAACTGATCTTGGAAATACTCTCATGAAAAATCAGGATAAGGTTAGAAAAGCATCAGATATGGTTGAAGCACTAACTCCTGAAATACTCCAATCTGGAAAATGGAAAGGCAAACAATTCAGAAAATATGATCTTCAAACAAACGTTCCGAAAATCCATGGTGGAAGAAAGCATTTTGTAAATCAATCAATAGAATATGCAAAAAAAATATGGACTGACCTCGGTTTCAAAGAGATGGGCGGACCAATGGCGGATTCATCATTCTGGATTTTCGATGCTCTTTTCACGCCACAAGATCATCCTGCCAGGGACATGCAAGACACATTTTTCATAAAAGATACTTCAATGGATCTTCCAGACAAGAAAATTGTTTCAAGAGTCAAGGAGGCCCATGAAAAGGGAATTGCAGGAAGCAGGGGATGGAATTACTCTTGGACAGAAAAGGAAGCAGAAAAAGCAGTGCTAAGAACACATACTACTGGATTGTCGGTAAGAACCCTTGCAACATTAAAAGAAAAAGATATTCCAGCAAAATACTTTGCCATGGGAAAAGTATTCAGAAATGAAACAGTTGATTGGAGCCATGCATTTGAGTTTTATCAAACCGAAGGAATAGTTGTTGATCCAAATGCAAATCTAAGAAATCTTCTTGGCTATCTAAAAGAATTCTACAAGAAAATGGGAATTGATAAAATAAGATTCAGACCATCATACTTCCCATATACTGAGCCTTCTGTGGAAGTTGAAGTATTCCATCCAGAAAAGAAAATATGGGTTGAACTTGGAGGAGCAGGAATATTCAGGCCAGAGATAACTGCTCCCCTGCTTGGAAAGCCAATCCCGGTTCTCGCATGGGGTCAAGGATTTGACAGAATAATCATGGATTTTTATAAAATAAAAGATCTCAGAGACATGTATGCCAATGATCTGAAAGATCTGAGAACAAAGAGGTTCTGGATAAAATGATAATGCAAAATTTAAGGGAAGTTGATCGTCAAGGATGCTGGATGCATGGAAACCCGCAGGAGGTTTTTATATGGCAAAGATAAGATTCAGCAAAAAAGAATTTGAAAAGTACCACAAGATAGACAGCAAACTCCTAGAACGAATATCTATGTTTGGGACGCCTGTTGATGAATTTGAAGATGAATTAGAAATTGAGATTTTCCCAAACAGGCCAGATCTGATTTCCCTAAATGGATTTATGAGGGGTTTCAATGCATTCCTTGAAAAAGAAAAGGGAATGAGGAAATATAAATTAAATTCTCCTGAAAAGAATTTCAAGGTTCAGATAGACAAATCTGTAGAAAAAGTAAGGCCCTTCACAGCATGTGCAATAGTAAAAGGACTGAAATTTGATGATTCAAAAATAAAAGAGCTTATGGATCTTCAGGAAAAGCTTCATGTGACCCTTGGAAGAAATAGAAAGAAAGTTGCAATAGGAGTTTATCCTTTAGAGAAGATGGCCCTTCCAATAAAATATGAAGCGAGATCTCCTGATAAGATAAGATTCGTGCCTCTTGAGTCTGAGACTGAAATGGATGGGATGCAGATTATTCAGCAGCATCCAAAAGGAAAAGAATATGCACATCTTCTAAAAGGAAAATCAGTATTTCCCATATTTGTTGATGGGAATAAAAAGATTCTTTCAATGCCCCCAATAATTAATAGCAATGAAACCGGAAAAGTTGATGAAAAAACAAAAGAAGTATTCGTTGAATGTTCTGGAAATGATTTTGAAACTTTAAAAAAAGCACTTAACATTGTTGTGACCACTCTTTCTGATTTGGGTGGAAAAATTTTCCAGATGGAATTAGACTATTCTGGCAAGGAAGAGATAACTCCTAATTTTGAGCCAGAAAAAATAAAAATATCTTTAGAAAATGTCAATAAACTTCTGGGATTGGAATTAAAAGAAAAAGATCTTGAAAAACTTCTTCCTAAGATGGGTTATGATTACGCCAAAGGAATTGTCTCAATACCCCCATGGAGAACTGACATCCTTCATGAAGTGGACATAACTGAAGACATTGCCATAGCCTATGGATATGACGACCTCATTCCCGAAATTCCAAGCGTTTCAACAATTGGGGAAGAAAGTAAAGAGAGTGTTGTCAAATCTAAAATTTCAGAAATCCTTTCTGGACTTGGGCTTATTGAGATATCTTCTCTTCATCTCATAAAGCATGAGGAACTCAGAAACATGAAACAGAAAGAATCAGAAGCAGTACAGCTCATGGATTCAAAAACAGATTATAAGGTATTAAGAAATTCGCTCATGATTCCTGCACTCCGAACACTTTTTGAGAATAAAAATAATGAATACCCTCAAAAAATATTTGAAATTGGAAACATCTTCGTCCCGGGAAGGAGCATAATGGAAGAAAGCAGATTACTTATCGCATGCATCCCATCCAATTTCACAGAATTAAAGCAGATGCTTGATTATTTGATGAAAATGCTTGACATTGAATATGAAATAAAAGACTCCCCTGTTATTTCAATGATTGATGGAAGAACAGCACAAGTCATAGTAAATAAAAAAGAGATAGGATTCATCGGTGAAGTCAATCCGGAAATTCTTGACAATTGGAATTTGAAACAGCCATTAGCAGTAATTGAAATATCATTGGATGAGATATTTGAGAAATTTAAATAAAAGCCATTGATCGTTAATTTAAAGAATCAATATCAAATCCATGGATTTGATTTTAAGAGCTTATCAATTAGGGTTTCTCTCTTTTATCCAACATAGCTTTTCTTATTGCTTTCCAACTTCCAGATAGTGTCCATGCTTTTTATTAGAGACCTGAGATCTTTCTTTGTGACTTCCCACTTCTTTGTATGCTCTTTTATGAAT
>JAHJTO010000068.1 GCA_018829845.1 Nanobdellota archaeon | reverse complement strand
GATGTGGATGCAGATAAGGATACAAAGGCTGCTGCAACAAATCTTTTTGAGGCAGCAGGAACCTGGGGGATATTTGCAAGAAAAAATGAAAAGGGAACAGCAATAAAAGAACTTGTTGAGGGCGGAAAAACTTCAATAATAGACATGAGCGTATACAGCAGCATAGGAACTTTTAATGTCAGAGCACTGGTAATTGGGTTGATAACAAAAAAACTATTTCAAGAAAGAATGATTTCTAGGAAAATTGAAGAAATCCAGGCTGTTCAGCACGGAATGGAATATCTTCATTACAAAGAAAAGAGGGAGATGCCTTTGGTTTGGATGTTGATTGATGAATTGCATGAATTCCTTCCAGAAAAAGGAAAGACTCCTGCCACTGACGCTCTGATCCAACTGTTAAGAGAAGGAAGACAGCCAGGATTATCCTTGGTTGGAGCAACACAACAGCCTGCAAAAGTCCATACAGATGTTTGGACCCAATCAGACATTGTTCTTTCCCACAGGGTCACGGCAAAGCCGGATATAGAAGCTCTTGGAACAATAATGCAAAGCTATCTTGCTGAAAGCATAACAGGATATATGAATAATCTTCCAAATCTTAAGGGATCAGCCATAATACTTGATGATAATTCTGAGAGAATATATCCCATGAGGATGAGGGGAAGAATGACATGGCATGGGGGAGAATCTCCAACCTCTGTAAAAGTTAAGAAGAGAATCTAAACAGCGGTCTGAGGAGAATCCCTATCCTTTCTCTTAAAATTATTGATATAAAATACTGATATCAGTTTTTTATGGCCGTTTTCCTTGTATAAATATCCATAAAGTTTATCCTCATTATCCTCATCTTCTGCAAATTTGATTTCGGAGGGATTGTCAAAACGCCTATTGAAAAACTCTGAAAAAACCGAGAGCTCCAGATTCGAGGGCTTTGCGCTCTTAAATCTTTTAAGCAATTCACCATCAATTTTGGCCTTCATAGTCTTAGTCTTATACACATATCTGTCAGAATATTTCAGAAGGCAGTACTCCTCCACGGCTGGGGTGGATAAAGGGGATTCTTTAGGGTAGGGAGAAGTGCTTTTAGGCATGATATTCTGAATGGTTTGAAGTATAAATATCTATAGTTTGTCGACGTAAAATTCCCTTCACAACCACCCAGTGGATAATTAGGAACATCCTTGAATGTTCCTGTTATGTTCTTAAGCATTGCTTCAGGACATCCCGAAAACTTCTGGTTTTCTAGGATGCCATAAACCTTTGATTTCTAAGCATGATGAACAACAAGGTATTTAATTAATATCTCCATGTTCATTTTGAAGAGAATATAGAATGAAAAAAAGCATATCCTATGGGATAACTCTGAACATAATCCTCCTGGGCCTGGCCTCTTTTTTTATGGATATTGGGGGGGAGATAATAACTGCGGTCCTTCCATTATTTCTAACATCACTGGGGGCAGGTTCAATAATTATTGGTTTAATCGGGGGATTCAGCGATGCAGGAACAAGCATTTTCAAAATAATTTCAGGATATTGGTCTGACAAAACTGAAAGAAGAAAACCTTTTGTTATTTTTGGATATGCTTTTTCTAGCTTCTCCAGATTTTTTATTGCATTGGCTACAACCTGGCCGTTGGTGATGATATTCAGACCTCTTGAAAGACTTGGAAAAGGAATAAGGGAACCTCCAAGAGATGCTTTGATGGCAGAAACTACAAAAAGAAAAGTTCATGGAAAAGTTTTCGGGTTTCATCAAACACTTGATAATGCTGGAGCAGTCATTGGGTCTTTTCTTGCATTGATACTCATTGGGGCTGCCATAAATTTCAACAAGGCAATATTCATTGCAGCATTAATCTCGTTTTTTGCTTTGATCCCATTATTTTTCGTAAAAGAAAAGGCAAGAAAACTAAAAAAAATAACCCTCAGGATAGGGTTGAAAGGACTGTCAAAAAAATTTAAAATTTTTCTTTTAATAATTTCTTTGTTTGCAATTGCCAATTTTAGTTATATGTTCTTTATGCTAAAGGCACAGACCATTTTCAATAGCTATACGATCACACTGCTTCTTTTTTTCATCCATAACATATTCTATGTAACTTTTGCATTTCCCGGGGGAATGCTGTCTGACAAAATTGGAAGAAAAAAAGTTTTGATTTTAGGATATTCACTCTTTGCATTAACTTGTCTGGGGTTTGCCTTCATGTCTTCAACAGTTTATCAATTTGCAATAATATTCTCCACTTACGGAATCTCGAAGGCATTGGTGGAATCTAATCAAAGGGCAATGGCTGCAGATCTTGCCTCAAAAGAATTAGGAACGGCGTTGGGGACTTTCCATATGCTCGTAGGATTAATTGCCTTGCCTGCGGGACTCATTGCAGGGTTGCTGTGGAAAATCTCTCCTTCGGCAACATTTATTTTTGGAGCAGCAGTATCGATAATTGCCGCATTATTATTTGTATTTTATAAAAAATTAAAAGTTTAATATGGAATGTCAAAAATCTAACAACCTAAAAAATTGCCCTTGCACCTATTCTGGATGCCCTCGAAAAGGTATTTGCTGTGAGTGTCTAAAATATCACCTTATTAACAAAGAGCTCCCCGCATGCGCATTTTCCAGGGAAGCTGAAAAAACATTTGATAGGTCATTTGAAAGGTTTTGTAAAGATTGTAAGAATTGATTATAAAACCCTGAAATCAACTCTTATCCTGTATCTTCTAACCCCTATGTCTCCAATCTTCTTCCATCCAAGAATTTTTGCATTGAAAACCTTCTTTATTTTTTCTATGGCAACATGGGGCATTTCCTCCTCGGAAAGGAAATCGTGAAAATGAATTATTGTTCCTTGCTTAGAAACTTTCTTCGCATCCTCCAGGAAAGAATCTTTCAATTGGGGTCTTGCCATGATTATCCTATCAAAGATTATTTTTTTCTTTTTCAGCTCAGGAATTTTTTTCCTTACATCTCCTTGAATGATATTTACGTTTTGCAGTTTATTCAGCTCGATATTTTTTAGAGCGTATTTTGATGCTGTCCTGTTCAGTTCAATGGCATAAACTTCCTTGGCCTTGCTGTTTTTAGCAATGACGATGGGATATGGAGAAACTCCCGAGAACATGACAAGAACATTTTCTCCTTTCTTTACTTTCTTTGCTATCTCAAGTCTGTCGCTTGAAAGTCTTGGAGAGAAATAGGAAGTTTCAACATTAAATCTGAAAACACAGCCATTTTCCCGATATTCTGTCTCTTTCGTTTTTATTCCTGCAATAAATCTCAGCTTTCTTGTTCTTAATCTTCCTTTAAATCTGCTAGATTTGTTGAGAACAGTCTTAACTCCCTTGTTATTATTAAGAAGGGTTTGGGCGATGATCTTTTCTTTTTTCTTCAATGAACTTGAAATTTCAATTATTGCAATGTTTCCGATTATGTCGAATGCTCTCGGCATGTGATCTATTTCTTTTTGAGAAAATTTTCCCTTAAGGGATTCTTTGAGGTTCATAGTATACTATATTATATAGTGGGGGATTAAAAACATATTTAAAATCAGGATTATTAATAAAATCATAAAAGAGGATGGCATTCAAATATAGATTCATACTTGTAATTGTTGGTCTTCTCATTGTTCTTACAGGCGCATATCCGCTTATTGCTAATCTTTCATTCGTGCAAGGAATAAATGGATTGCCTGTTGCAGGAACAACTATCTACCAATCAATAATAATTTTGCTTGGGATTATTTCAATTGGCTATGGTCTTCAAGGACAAGCAAAAAAGCAAGCAGTTCATCAAAAGTGATTGAAAACAGTTTTAAACTTTACAGTAATGAATCAGTATCTCCGCATGAGAGTTAGTATTCCATAATTACTCCAAAAAGTTTATAAATATAAGATATCTAATAGATATAAGAAGATTATTAAGCTTATTGCTAAAAATAAACTTGAAATAAAGAATATCCTTGGATTTCTTAAAAGAAAGGTTACCCCTTTTGGGACAAGTGCAAAGGTAGACTGCCCAAAAGAATATTTAGGCAAAACGGTCTATCTTATAATAACAAATGAATGAAGACAAATTAGTTTTTACTTTGAAAATTC